>OMSV01000130.1 GCA_900290385.1 Syntrophobacter sp. SbD2
ACATATAGCCAATACTGCGTCGGGCATCGCGTTTTCGCCGATGCCGATGCAGGCCATGTACAGCGCGACCAAGGCGGCGCTGCACGGGCTGACGCTCGCTCTGCGGGCCGAGCTCTGGGATGAGAATATCTTCCTGCATTCGGTGATACCGGGCACCGTGGCCACCCCGATATTTGCAGGTTATCAGGTTCCCAAAGGCGCATTGAAACCCGAAGAATCGGCGAGCACCATTCTGGAGAAGGTGAAGGACAATATGCGGATCGTATTTGTCGATCCCATTGACATGGACGCCGCGAAGAACACCAACCATCCAGATCTGCAGCCTTACGTAGACGAATACTTCAACCGTGTCGCCGCGGCCAGAAAGGCGGGCAACCTTTCCGCCATATAGACAAGTCCGGAGGAGGAGGATCATTCCGATGAAGATTCAATACCTGATAACTTGATGGAAGGCCGCTTTTTCAGGTTTTTTGCGTAGCACCTGTCGTGTATGGTGTGAAGGAGATATACACGTCGATTCATTGGTAGGTGATGGAAAAAAGAAAAATCAGCAGACGTAGGATATTACTTATTCCAGGAGGATATTTACTTGCCGTCTGATCTTCAGAAAAAACCCAGCTATGCAAAGATGAGGGAAGAATCCGATCTCTCTTTGGAGGTTGTTGTCTTACTCATTCTCGGAGTATTCGCACTCCTTTTTGGCCTGCTTCTGTTTAGAATTCACACAGGAGGTCTGCCATATAACCCGGACAGCACATACGGACTTTTCCTGGTCATTGTCTCTTTTCAGATTATCACAATGGGTAAGACCCCTTTTGGCGATCTACGCCGGTCATGGGCGCTCGCCATAGTCGGAATATGCACGGCCATTCTTGGCATGGCCGCCTGTTTCATTCCGGGATACCTTACAAGAATTGTCCGCGGACTGGTTGGAATCATCCTTTTTGCCGGCGGGATTACCCTGCTCATACAGATGTTCCTTTCAGAAAAAAAAAGGCAAAATTGTGGATGAAGACTTCCGGAATACTGCAACAACTAACCGTTGCCTGCGGCCTCGTATATGCGTTAGCAATTGTTTTGGGCCTGATAACACTTTTTTCCGGCTTCGCAACAGATCCACAGACTGCTGTACTTCTCATTATCTATGGAATGAGTTTTTTCTATCTATCCTGGTGTATTCGGAAGGTTGCAGGGACATATCCTTCTCAAGAACCAAGTGGCTCTGGACCGCGTACACCGTATTCAGATAATACCGGTTCAAAAGGACGTTTTAGATTATTCCGGGAGGCCTCTCTTTCTCTCTCGCCCGCAATACTGATACTGTTAGGAATTCTGTTCACATTTCTTGGATTGCTGCTCTTTCCGGTAAGCCTAGGCATGCTTCCGTTCTCTCCGGATGGCCAATTGGGTTTGCTGCTGACTATCACGGCCATCCAGATCATGGCCTTGGGAGAAACCCCGCTGGGCCAGTTTAAGCGCTCGTTGTTAACGATAATTGTAGGCATCGTATTTGCGGCATTGGGAGTTGTCTCATGTATCGTTCCGGGTATGCTGACCGGAATGATTCAGATACTCCTTGGACTTCTGAATATCATGGGGGGAGCCGCATTTTTCATGAAACGATTTCTCCCCAAACCGCATGGCATCAGGACTCCTTCGGAGGCCCCTATTGTTGTTCCCCCCATTGTTAGAAAACTGGCGGGGACTCAGATGGTGCTAAATTCGGTGATCATAGCCTTCGGGATATCCATGCTCTTGCCGGGTCTCGTTTCACTTCCGCTTATTGCGGGCATCCTCGTCATAAATGGACTCGTCCTCTTCATATTGGCCTCCCTCATGCAAAAAGTAACAAGAATGCAAGCAAGTGCAGAACAACAGGTTATTTAACATCAGGCTGGGGACGCGGTGATTTATGGCCCCCTGGTCTTCATTAAAAATGCAGGAGGTGATGAAAATGTTCGACAAACTGTTCAGCCCGGTGCGGGTCGGTGGGTTGGAGATCAAGAACCGCGTGGTGATGACGTCCATGGGAGTGGTCCTCGCCGCGGCGGGGGGCGGCGTCAACGACGACATCATCGCTTTCTACGAGGCCAGGGCCAGGGGCGGAATCGGGCTCATCATCAGCGGGGTATGCCGGGTCATGGACGGCGCAGGCGCGAGCGAGCCCTGCCAGATCGCCGCGAGAAATTTCGCGGACGTGCAGGGGCTCGGGCGGCTCCTGGACACGGTGCACAAGTACGGCACCAGGATGTTCATCCAGTTGCACCACCCCGGCCGTCAGGGCAGCGTCATGGTCTGCGGCGAGCAGCCCGTCTCCGCCTCGGCGGTGGAAAACCCCCTCACGGGAGAGACGCCGCGCGCACTCACGGTCCCGGAGATCGGCAATATCCAGCAGGCGTTCGTGAAGGGGGCGTACCTGGCGAAGATGGCGGGCGCCGACGGCGTCGAGCTGCACGGCGCGCACGGCTACCTGATCAACAGCTTCCTGTCCCCGTATCTCAACCGGCGCGATGACCATTACGGCGG
>OMSV01000131.1 GCA_900290385.1 Syntrophobacter sp. SbD2
GTACGGAACCGTACGCACGGTGGTGTGGGAGGACGGGGGAGGCGACTCCCCCTCCTACCCGATGGCTCGACCATCAGGGCAGGTTGGATAAATCCATCCGCCGCCCATTAACTGTAAGAGTGAAGTTCTTGAAGGTTGCGATCGATTTGAATGAGCCGCCCTCCGGAATAATATACTTTGCCGCCATAAGCCTCGTGACAAGCGCATTAGCGAGTGTCTTCGCCGATTCAGATTCTCTTGCGGAGTCGTCACGGAAAACATTTTCGGCGACAAGATATAAGAGCGCCTCTGAGACCGAAAGTTCCGCGCTTGCGTCGATACTGGCCAGAAGAGCCAGGATATTTCGCGCCATATTTTTCCCAGGGCCGGTGAAGCTCAGCTTGGCCCTGCCGCTGAGATCTCCTTGGTTAGTCCTGACTGTTAAATGCTTTATTTCGAACTCCGGGGAATTTGCAAGCAGATCGACCATTATCTGAGTAAGTAGTTTTTCATTTTCCCGGTTGGCGTTCCCGGTCTGCTCGACAGCTTTTTTTCGCAATTCCGGGACAAGCTTTTGAAAGCGGGCAAGGACCTCCGCGTCCATCTTTCGCGCCTCGAACTCCATCGCGAAAGGCCCCAGTTCCATGCCTTTTGCTATGAGTTTTTCAAAACTGAGCCGAAGGGCGCCGTTAATGGTCTCTCCGGAAACCCCGGACTCAGCCTTAAGTCCAAACGAGGTCAGATTGAAGGAGGTATCCTCTTTCTGCATACCCTCGATGCTGCCGATCGAAAAGGCAGCCGATCCAACCGATAGCCCCTTTATACCGGGATGCGAATTAAAATCGCCCTGAATATCTTTTACCCGCAGCAGCTCATCTTGTTTTGTCACCTGCAAGGATGGAGAGCCGCAAGAGCCGGCGGCTTCCCCAAGCTGCAAGTCGAATTTGCATTGGGCGATGAAGCCTCTCCATTCCACCTCCACTTGTCCGCCCTTTTCGTCAGGGAACTTTTTTTGGAAGGAGGGAACATCGAGATATGACTCTCCGCTGCCATCGATAGAAAGCACGGTCAGGACCTCGGAACTTTCAAGCTCGGGTATCTTTTCCAGTATCTTTTTCAGGGATTCCCCGGAATCATCCGGCGCCAGCCGCGTTCGGATTACGGCCAGCACAGGCCGCAGGCTCCTTTTCATGTGCGGGTCTTCCAAAAAGACAAAAGGCCCATGATAGATGTGATTGATGATGCTGAATTTGATCGAATTCCCGCTCTCGGGCAGGATTAAGGTAAACGTGGTCAGTGCCTTGGAGCTGAAAAGGCCGCGTTCGTAGCTCTTAATCGAGGCCTCCATGTAGTTTGAGCTATTGATTTGCGCGATCAGCAGATCGTGTTGATTTCGAGCCTTTCCCCCTATCCAGTAACTGGCGGCCCCATAGGCCACAACGAGCGCCAAACATACGAACAAAAAAACTCTCAAGGTCTTTTTCATGAGCTTCCTTTCCTGTTGGCAACGTTATTCAATAGCTTAAGTCAGAGCGTAAAGAAATCAAAATTGGATGAAATTTCAAAACCGTATATAATTCCGATATCTTCGGTCTTCTTTGAGCCCAACTTGGCGTCAGGCGTGCGGAATACGTGGAAATAGCAATGGAAGGAAAAAAAAGAATGCCCGGAAAGGTGAGCCAGACTAACGCAGAGGCCAGGCAAAATCGAGAACAGCGGGAGAAAACGTACAGGGAGAAAGCGCTTAAGTTGTTTGCCTGGATTTGTGCCCGATGTGGGCGTGAGTTTTCAGGAAAGCGGCTGCGAGAACTCACCGTGCACCACAAGGACCACAACCATGACAACAATCCTCCTGACGGCGGCAACTGGGAACTGCTGTGCCTTTTCTGCCACGATAACGAGCACTCGCGGGGGCTGAACTCTGAGTACTATGATGAAGTTTCGCCGGGTGAAAGCTCGGATACCGAAACGACCTTCAAGCCTTTTGCGGGTCTTGAGGCCCTGCTCAAAAAAGACAGATAACTCGCTTGGCGCTCCGAGGTTCCATATCGGAAATTGCCAGAGTTCTATCGGGAGTTTCCGGATGGACCCTATCTAATGTTTCATGCGGGCCTATCCGATCATGGACGCCCCCATTCGGGGGAAATTGTGGAGAAAATTCTCATTATCCAATTAACGCGCATGGGCGACAGCATACAGACATTGCCTGTGCTCAAACTCTTGAAGCGGCAGAGGAGCGGGAGCAATGTCACGTTACTCTGCGTAAAAGAGTTCAGCGGAATTTTTTCCCGCACGCCGTATTTCGACCGCCTCGTGGCTCTTCCCGCGATCGATGTCGCCCCGATGAGGAGCAAAGTGCCCTTTCAGAGGCTGAGCGACTACCCGGAACTTCTCGAAGAATACGACTCCGTCATTAACCTTACGCACAACTGGGTCGGCGGTTTTTTCTGCGGCAATGCATGCGGAAGATCCAAATCCGGCCTGGTAAATTCTGATAATCCAGTAGGACGGGTTAAATTTGATCAGGCAAAATACCTGTTTGCCTCGCAAAAATGCAGGATAGAGAACCTTTTCAACATTGTCGATATGCACTCGGCAATGGCGGGGCTCTGCCTGGAACCCATCCATGGCTATATGCACATTAATGAGAATGAAGTCAGGGACGGCCATACTCTGCTGCTCCAAAACGGCCTCAGGAAAAAAGGAAGGCTGATTGCCCTGCAACCGTGAGCAAACATGATTCACAGGGCTTGGCCGCCTGAGCGTTTCGCTGACCTCGCCAACCGGCTCCTTCGACACCGCGAAATTGAAATCGTGCTGTTGGGCGTCGAGGGCGAACAAGAACTCGCACGAGAGATGCAAAGCCACCTGGAATTCCCCCTGATCGATCTCGTTGGCAAGACCGGTATATCCGAACTGCTGGGCGTTCTCAAACAGTGCTCCCTTCTTGTCAGCAACGATACGGGGACAATCCACATGGCCGCGGCCGCAGGGGTGGGGACGGTCGGACTCTTTTTCTCGACAGCCTATTTCGCGGAGACTGCGCCCTACTGAGTGGGACATGCTGTTTTGCAGTCCGAACTGCCTTGCTCGCCTTGTCACTTCGACCAGATGTGCGATAATCCGATCTGCCGGGATGCGATCACCGTTGATGCGGTGGAAGCCGTCGTAGAGAAAATGCTGGGATACCGCCCTTCATGGGGGGCCTGTTCCCCCGGTCTTTCTGTCTATATTTCCAATTTTACCCCCGGCGGGCCGCTTCTGTATGCTCCGGCCGAACCCAGGTTTGCATCGGAGCGCTTCCTGAGGGGCCTTGTATGCCGGCTGCTATGGGGCGCGGCGCTTGGTTTTGCCCGAAATGAGTCAGCCCTGGCGGGCAGCCTTTTGGGGCACTATCGGTCTGACGCTCTCCTGGCACAGCTGGGGGATCTGTCCGAGAGGAACAGCGCATTCATCAACCGGTATTCGCAAGCCGCCAAGCTCCTTGAAAAGGCCGCCAGGGTGTATGCCGGCCCCCCGTCGGGCATGGGGCAGCTCATTTCCATCAATGACACTCTCAAGACGATAGAAGCAGTCGTCCTCTCCTCGGAAGAATCGATACTTAAATACTACCACATGCTCCAAATGGCCGACCTGGACTGTAATAGG
>OMSV01000191.1:0-10782 GCA_900290385.1 Syntrophobacter sp. SbD2
TAAAGATAGCATAGCGGTGAGTAAAATGCAGTTCGTGTGGATCTACGCGTATCTGGTTTTGATGATCGAGAGCCTGCTCTGTCTCGTTCTGCAGTCCGATTTTCTCGTGCTTGTTTTCCTGATGGGATTTGCCGGTGTTTCACTGGTGCTGGGCGGGTTCAGCACCAAATCTCCCTACTCCCATTTCGGGGCCAACAGGGAGCTGCTTCAGATATTGGCCTACGAACCCGTGCTCCTGCTTCTCGCAATAGCGATTTATGCGCAAAACGGGACCTTTCTCATAAGCGAGATCGTTATCCACGAGCAACCTCTGCTCCTGCCTTTGTGGCCTTTGTTTATCGCGGTCCTGTATGTTTTGACAATAAAGATGCGCAAATCCCCGTTTGATATTTCCACCTCTCATCACGCACACCAGGAGATAGTAAAGGGGATTACCACCGAATATTCCGGTCCTTTTTTGGCTCTCTATCATCTGGCGGAATGGTATGAAATCGTACTGATGCTGGGCGTAATAGCCCTGTTTTGGGCTAATCCCCTTTGGATAGGCCTATTGATAGCGTTTGCCGCATTCCTGCTCGAACTTGTAGTCGATAACATTGCGGCCAGAATGACAGCGCGGTGGATGGTGCGTCTTAGTTGGTCGGTTGGATTGACTCTCGGAATCCTCAATGTTGCTTATCTCTATATCATAAAGGGGGTATTTTAAGACAAATGGGTTTGATAAAAAAATCTCGCGTGAAATCACCATGGATCATGCACTTCGATAACAGCTCCTGTAATGGCTGTGACATCGAGGTGCTCGCTTGTCTGACTCCTCTCTATGACGTGGAACGCTTTGGCATTGTCAATATGGGCAACCCAAAGCATGCCGATGTCCTGCTGATCACCGGACCCGTGAACAGGCGTACGGCGCGCGTGCTCAGGAATCTCTATGAGCAGGTCGCCAGCCCTAAAATGGTTATTGCCGTTGGGACCTGTGCCTCTTCAGGAGGAGTGTTCCATAACTGCTATAACGTCCTCGGCGGCGTTGACAAAGTGATACCTGTAGATGTTTACATTCCGGGCTGTGCAGCACGTCCGGAAGCAATTATCGATGGAGTTGTGATGGCGCTCCAGAGCCTGACCGAGCAGCGCCATCTTTGGGTGACATGCCCTCATTGTCAAACAGAACACGAGGTAACGGACCAGCGATGGAGAATCTAATCAAAATAGACAAGAGCGCAATAGTGAGCGAAGGCAAGGCATTACTTGCTGCCGGAGCCAAGTTTGTTACTGCCGTATGTAATGATCTGGATGCAGAGATGGAGGTGACTTATTTCTTCAGCTCAAACAGAGGCACGGAAATGAAGGGCCTGCGGTGCACGGTTGCCAAAGGTGAAGAAGTCCCCAGTTTGACGGGGGAAACTCTTGCCGTGGTGCTGATTGAAAATGAACTGCAGGAACTCTTCGGCTTGAAGGTCAAAGGCATCGCCATCGATTACGGCGGACATATGCTTTTAGCACACGACAGTCCCACCACGCCTATGTTGAAAGAAAAGAAGGCTGAGCCGAAAGGAGAGCAAAACTAATGGCTACGCGTACTGTAGTCCCCTTTGGCCCACAGCATCCGGTGCTTCCCGAACCCATACAGTTGCGCCTCACCTATGAAGATGAGAAGGTGGTGGAGGTTACCCCGGTTATAGGCTACGGCCATCGAGGCATAGAGAAGGCTTGCGAATTAAATGAATATAGCAAAAATATTTACCTCTGCGAGCGCGTTTGCGGGATCTGCAGCTATCAGCATAGCGCAACCGTGGTTGAGGTAATGGAAAGGTTGTGGCCGATCGACCTGACCCCCAGGATCAATTACCTGCGAACCATCTGGTCTGAAATGGCCCGTACCCACAGCCACCTCCTCTGGCTTGGATTGCTGGCCGATGCCTTCGGTTTCGAGAGCATGTTCATGCAGTTCTGGCGCATAAGGGAAAAAGTGCTCGATCTTCTTGAACATACTACCGGGCACAGGGTCATTCAGTCTGTCAACATCGTTGGCGGCGTGCGGCGGGATATCGATGAACAGCAAAAAAGGATGATTGCCAATGTTCTTGCGGAGGTCCGCAAGGAAAGCCAATCCTTAATAAAGGCGCTTATAAAAGACTACACGGTCAAAAAAAGAACTGTTGGGGTGGGGGTCCTCACCAAAGAGCAGGCCGTTTCACTTGGCTGCGTCGGCCCGACGCTCAGGGCAAGCGGGGTATCCGAAGATGTCCGCTTGACCAAATACCATGCATACGGGGAATTGAATTTTGAACCGATAGTGGAAAGCTCCGGGGACTGTTATGCCCGTGCGGCGGTCCGAGCCAGGGAACTCTTACAGTCAATCGATCTGCAGTTGGAGGCCCTGTCAAAATTGCCGGAAGGTGAAATAGCTGTAAAGGTAAAAGGCAATCCTCCGCCAAATGAAGCGGTCATGCGCACCGAAGCCCCACGGGGAGAGCTCTTTTATTATGCGAAAGGAAACGGCACACGCAAATTGGAACGCATGAAGATACGCACGCCGACCTATGCCAACCTTCCAGCGGTCTTGGTCCTGTTGCCTGGTTGCCAGTTGGCTGATGTGCCGGTTAATGTCCTCTCCATTGATCCATGCATCTCTTGTACGGAGAGATAAGAAACCAAAAGGAGCATATGAACCAATGCCTGTGATGCTACCTACCGTCCTGAGGAATTTGTTGGATGGTCCGGCAACGAGGCTCTACCCTATGCAGGTGCGAGAGCCTTTCCAAAACGCCAGAGGCCACGTTGTCTTTAATGATGAGAAGTGTACACTTTGTAGTGTGTGCGCTCTCCGATGTCCCGCCGATGCGATTTCCATCGATAAGGAAAGCAGGACGCTGAGCTTTCATCCCGCTCGCTGCATAGTGTGCGAAGTCTGTGTCCTCGGCTGTCCCAGCGATGCAATCACCTTGATTTCCAAATGGCGCGCACCTTTTTCCAGAAAGTCGGTGGAGGTTCATGAGGCACGAGGGAAAAAGCCTCGTACGCCAATGTAGAAAAGCCAAAAGGAACGTGGCGTCTCCTCCTGGAACCGCTGCAATTCCTGTCCGGGAGGTTTTTCGCTTTGAGCCGCTGCTTTGTAAATTTATCTTTGAGGCCTTGCTGCCCGCCACCCTTTAGTAATAAAAAGGACAGCAAGGCCAGTTTCGTTGCTTGGTGGAGATTTTTGAACCTGTAAAAACCATGCTTACGCCGCGCTACTCCTCGTAACTGTAAACCGCGCTGCAAAAAATTAAATCATTTTCTGACTGAAAATAGGCCAATTTGGGGAGAATCTTATTTCTTCTGGGGTGGTACCATTTATATTTGACCCACCCGCTGCCTTTAGCTTTGGCGTCCTCCACAATCTCTTTGTTAAATGTTTTGCCGTCGGAATCCTTAACGCCAAGGAAATCCAGTCCAACGAATTTGTCGTTTACCCCGTGCGCGAGCATTATCCCGGCAGGGCTCAAAACGAAAACATAAAGATCGCCCTGAACAAACATCCCGTTAGAATTCGAAAACTCAGCCAAAGCAACATCTTTGCCAACCAACCTGTAAAAGTCTATGGCCTGTTCCACCCAGTATTTCGCATATTCCTCGGGTCTCTCGTACATTTAATTCTCCTTTGATAAAGGATGCTAACTTTGGTCTGCGGATGAATCAGAGCCCGTATCGATGCTGGATTAATCCCGGCGTCTACTCATCCGTTGCAGGCACAACCGATCCGACTTATTTAAAGCTTTATTTCACATGGACGGCCCTTTGTCAAGGGTATCAAGTGAATACACTCATTTACACGGGAGCAAAAAACCCTTAAACAGGTATTTGATCGATACACAAATATTAAAAAGGCGGCAATTGATGGCGATAATAGCAATCGTTGGAAGAACGAACGTCGGCAAATCCACTCTTTTCAACAGGATAAGCAAAAGCAGCAAGGCGCTGGTCGATGACTTGCCGGGAGTCACCAGGGACAGGAATTATGCCCGTGGAGTGTGGGACGAAAAAAGCTTCACCCTTGTTGATACGGGGGGGTTCATCATCAAGGACGATTGCCTTTTCGACCGGAGCACACGCGAGCAAATTTTCCACGCCCTGAAGGAAGCCGACATGCTTCTTTTCGTGGCAGACGGCAAAACGGGGCTGCATCCGGAGGACTCCGCCCTTCTTAACCTGCTGCGCCGTACCTCAAAGCCTATTTTCTTTTCGGTAAACAAAATAGACGGCCACGAGCAGCAGGGTCCTTTGGCCGATTTTTACGCCCTCGGGGTCCAGCACATCTACCCAATCAGCGCGGCACACGGCTTTGGGGTCGGTGAGCTTGTCTCCGATATGGTCAAGCTTATACCTGAACCCGACAGCCTGGAAGCCGGTGAAGAAGATGAGGTTTCGGAAATCCGTATATCCATTCTCGGCCGACCCAACGTAGGGAAATCGACCCTGGTGAATCGAATTCTCGGCACCCCGCGCGTCATCGTCAGCCCAATTCCCGGAACTACGCGAGACGCGGTTGATACGCTCTTTGAGCGCGACGCACGCAAATACATGTTAATAGATACGGCGGGCATAAGGAAAAAGGGGAAAACGAAGGAAAAGCTTGAGAAATTAAGCATAATCAAGGCGCTTCAAACCATTGATAAAAGCCATATCTGCGTACTTTTGATCGACGCCTCCGAAGGCGTGGCCGATCAGGACCTCCACATCGCGGGCTATATCCAGGAACGCTATAGGGCGTGCATCGTCGGAGTGAATAAATGGGACGTCTTCGATGCAAACCCCGAGACCCGTAAAAATTTTCTCGAAGATTTGAAGTGGCGTTTCCGCTTCATGCCCTTCGCCCCGGTCCTGACTTTTTCGGCTCTCACCGGCAAAGGCACGCAAAAAGTGCTCCCGACAGTGCGCGAGGTTTTCGAGCAATACAACAGCCGAATTACAACCGGCATCCTCAACAGGGCTCTCCAGGAAGCTGTCAGCGCACATGAGCCTGCGATAGTCCGCGGCCGAAGGCTCAAGTTTTTCTACGGAACACAGGCCGGGTACCGCCCCCCGATGTTCGTTCTGTTTTGCAACTACCCCAACAGCATCCACTTTTCCTACGAGCGATTCTTGCTAAACAGGTTCAGAGAAAGCTTCGGGCTGGATAAAACACCATTGCGGCTCGTATTTCGAGGCAGGACACAAAGGGACAAAAAAGAATAGCATGTAGCAAGAAGCCAGGAGCAAGAAGCAGGGAGCTAAAGCTTCACGATTCCGGCTGCCCGCTTCACGCTTCACGCAAACGACTATATTTTCCAGCAAACACTGACTGTTGTTCCGATTTTCCGAATGGATTCAATCTCAAATTCTCCCCCGGACAGCTCCGCTCGCTCACGCATGGATCTAAGGCCGAATTTGGCGCCCTGTCCCTTTGAGGCGGCTGCGGCCCGATCGAACCCCACCCCATCGTCGCTGACGCGCAATACAATACATCCATCTTCGAGTGAAAGGCCCAGCGATATTTTCCTGGCCCCGCTATGCTTGGCCGAATTGTTCATCGCCTCCTGGATGATTCGGAATATGATGATTTTCAGGTTCTCCGGGACTTGAGACTCTTCAAGCTTGATATCTTTTTCAACCGGGATATCGGTATAAATGCACTCAAACCCTCTGCAAAACCAACCTATAGTGGCTACTATTCCAAAATCGTCGAGCAACGAGGGCCGAAGGTCCGTCATGATGCGCCTGGACTCATCAATCGCCTGCGCCATTGCCCTTGACAGTGTCATGAAACTTTCCCGTACATCAGGATTCTCAGTGAGCCGCGCCGCCGCGTTCTCCAAGCAAAACTTGACGGCGCTTAGCGATGAGCCGATGCTGTCGTGTATCTCCCTTGCGATTCTCTTTCGCTCGTCTTCCTGGGCGCGAAGGAGCTGTGAGGCAAGAACTTTCAGCTCTTCCCTGGATTCTCTCAGCTCCATAAGGGTTTGTGCAAGCTCTTGGGTCCTTTGCTTAACGCGCAATTCCAGATTGTCACGGGCGACCCTTAGTTCTTCCTGGATACGTTTCAACTCGCTTATATCTCTCCAGGCGGCCACCGCGCCTGTTACACTCCCTACACTATCCCTGATGGGACCTGCGCTAACCAGTACGGGAATCTTATCTTCACAGCGCACCTTAACAGAGTGCTCCTGGTCTGAGACGACCTTTCCAAGCAGAGCGGCATCCCTTATCGGCTTAAGCAAACCGGAGCTATCAGGCCACAGGTCCGCCACGGACAAATCCAGATCGGTGAGCGGCTGGGTGCGTTTTTGTTCCACACCGGCGAGGCCGACCATGTCAACAGCATACCTGCTTAGCGCCTGAACCTGCAGACCCGGGGAATCGACAAGGACAATGCCCACCGGAATGTGTTCGAGCAGGGCTTCCAGGATCGCCTGGCGCCCTTCGGCCCCCGCCTCTCGGCGTCGGCCCGCGCTTCCGCGTGCTGAATGGTTCTTTGCCTGACAAGTTCCTCGAGGTTGCTCTTGTGCTGCTTTAGCTCTTCCTGGATACGCTTGCTCATTATGGCGTAACGGATGGAACGTTCCAGAATCGAAACCGTAAATTCGCCCTTCGCCAGATAATCGGATGCACCCGCTTCCATGGCCTTCAGATCGATCTCATAGTTCCCGTGCGCCGTCAGGAAGATGATAGGCGCCTTGCAGCCTCCCTCAACTGCTTTCTCCAAAAGACCCAGACCCGTATGGGCGCCGATAAAATAATCAAGAAGAAATACCTCGTACTCTCCCGTGCAAATTGCCTCCAGCCCCGCCTCATATGTATTGACCCAGGCGAGCTTGAATTTAGAATTCTCCGCCTCGGCAAGCATATCTGAAATTAAGAGAAAATCCTCTTGGTCATCATCGATCAGCATTACACGAACCTGATCCGTCATCCCGGCTCCTGCGTCGAAAGTTTCCCACTTCTTATATACGAATCGCTCCTGGATTACAACCCTCGCAAGGCCCCTGCATAAATTCGCCTGCCCTAATCAAAGCTGAGTGCAGGCCCAGATGGAGCCACCTGCCCCTGTTTATGCATAAGGACAATTAAAACACGCTACTTAAACCCATAGAACTCATGAAAATGGTGTACAGGTCCTTGTCCCCGGCCAAGGGGCAGTCCCCCGGCAATGGCTCCGGCTACGTAGGTTTTTGCCCCTCCGACAGCATCCTCCACCGATGACCCCTTCGCTAGAAATGCCGCTATGGCCGAAGCAAACGTACAACCCGTACCATGAGTATGGGGTGTACGATACCGGGGTCCGAAGTATTCACGAAAATTTCGGCCGTCGTAGAGCAGGTCAACCGGGTTTCCCTGCAGGTGACCTCCTTTAATGACCACATATTTAGGCCCCAACTGCCTTAGTTTCACGGCAGCGCTCTTCATATCCTCAGCACATACGACCCGCATGCCCGTCAGGGTCTCCGCCTCATGCAGATTCGGCGTGATTACCAATGCCATCGGGAAAAGTTCGGAAACCAGGACCTCGATCGCATCTGCCTTCAAAAGCCTGTCTCCGCTCTTTGCAACCATAACGGGATCGACAACCACATTTTGGAGATCCAGGTCCTTCAGATCGAAGCAGACCCTCGATATGATCGCAGCGCTGGAAAGCATGCCCGTTTTCACGGCATCAGCTCCGATGTCCAAAATAACGGAGCGAATCTGAGATGAGACGAAATCAGCGTCTATTTCGATAATTCCGTCAACTCCAAGCGTGTTTTGAGCTGTCAGGGCCGTTACGGCGCTCATGGCGTAAACACCCAAGGCCGAAAATGTCTTCAGGTCGGCCTGAATGCCGGCGCCCCCGCCCGAATCAGATCCCGCTATAGTGAGCGCTCTGGGTATTTTCATCTTTAAGAAACTCTATGGTTTCAACCAAAATGGTCCCACCCTTTGACCGATGGGGCAATCCGCTTCCCATCGGCAAGCCGGACCCATACCTCACCGGTTTCGCCTGTTATCCTCCCTATTTGCACGCATGACGTCCCGGTCTTATCCAGCAACATCTTTTTTAGACCCAGAACAGCATCCGGGCTGGAGGTGAACATGAGTTCATAGTCTTCGCCCCCCGACAGGACCCATTCCATCCAATCCGCACCAGCCCCTTGGGCCGCTTCGCAAATCGCAGGGCTAACCGGCAGACTTGCGGCCTCGATTTCAGCTCCCTTTCCGCTGGATTTGCAAATATGGCAAAGATCGCCAATAACTCCGTCACTTACGTCTATCATGGATGTAACCTGGCCGGAACGAGCGAGAAGTTGTCCCTCGGCCAGACGCGGCTGAGGGCACAGATGTCTTTCCAGTAGCTTCTGCCTGCTCGAAGGACTCACAGCGAGGTCCGGCCGCAAGATCAGTTCCAGACCAGCCCTGGACTCTCCGGGGGAGCCGGTTAACAATATAGCGTCCCCGGCACGGGCCGTGCTCCTAAGTGTGAGCCGCTCAGGTGCGACCAACCCAAGGAGTGTAAAATCCACTACGATGAGAGATTCCATGCGGCTCAAATTCCCACCCGCAATAGACGCGCCCGCCAGTGCCGCCTGCTCTCGCATACCGCGATACAACTCTTCGACATATCCGACTTCGGTGCTCCCGGGAATCGCAAGCGAGACGAGCGCCCAGCGGGGATCGCCGCCCATTGCGGCTATATCGCTCACATTTATCGCCGCCGCTTTGCGCCCCAACTGATACGGGGTAATGGTATCGCGGGTGAAATGCACACCCTCAACCTGAATATCGCAGGTCGCTAGCAGGTATTCCGGCCCGGAGGCATCGAGTACGGCCACATCGTCCCCAATTCCTCTGACCACCCCGGCCGCGTGCTCTGCAAGCATGCCCGATATACGGCCGAGCAGCCCGAACTCTCCGATTTCCCTTACCAGCACTTTATTTCTCCCGTACTTTCTCATGAGTTTTCACCCTGACAACTATACTGCATAATAAGGGAGTGCCCTATTCTTTTTTGGACAGACCCATTTATCGAATGCATTAGAAATGCACAATGCACAGATACGGTAAGGTCACCTGCCCGTCCATCCGGGGCCACCATAATTTTGGAATCGCGGTTATTGACTCCGGTCGCCTCTGGCGATTATATTAAGCGGCCCAAGTCTGTCCGTCGGACCTTTCACTGACGCCAAGTATCGCATTGTTCACCCACTGATGTCAGATCGCCCTGTGGGTAATTTTTTGATGAGGAGAACGAAATGAAAAAAGCTGGGTTAATAGCTTCAGCACTGTTAATTTTTGTATTGTTAGGCGCCTATGGCTTTTACTTGTCCTCCGCTGCCGACAAGACATCCGAGAAAGCCGCCGGAAATGATGCCGCCGCCACTAAACAGAATGCAGGAAACAATGCCGCAATAGTCAATGGGAAAGCCATCCCGATGTCGGATTATCAGGCGGACATCGACCGGCTGCACCGGCAGATCTCCATGACCGGCCGGCAGCCTGACGCAAAAGAAATGCAGGCATTAGAGCAAAGAATTCTTGATGACCTCATCGCCCGCACACTCCTCAAGCAGGAAACATTGAAGAAAGGAATCAAGGTCGATGATGCCGAGGTGAATACTCAACTGGATGCTGTGAAGAAGGGCACTACACCTGAAAATTTCGCTAACTCGCTTAAGCAGATGAATATGACCGAACCACAGTTGAAGGAATTCTTCGCCTCTCGGCTCGCCATTAAGAAATTGCTGGACAATGAGTTGGGATCGAAGATAGTGGTGACCCCTCAGGAAGTGAAGGCTTTCTATGATGGCAACCCCGACATATTTAAAACGCCCGAAATGGTCCGTGCCAGCCACATCCTCGTAAAAGTGGATGAAGCAGCCTCTGGCGAAGAAAAAGCCAAGGCACTGGAAAAGATAAAGGCCATTCAGAAACGCATCCAGAGTGGCGAGGATTTCGCCAAAGTGGCTCACGAGGTCTCCGATTGTCCGAGCAAGGAGGATGGCGGCGACCTGAACTTTTTCCACAAGGGCCAGATGGTGCTCCCATTCGAAAAGGCCGCTTTTTCGCTGAAACCGGGGGAGACCAGCGATATCGTGGAAACTGAGTTCGGCTATCACATAATAAAGTTGACAGACAAGAAAGAAGCGGGAACGATGTCCTTTGATGAAGTCAAGCCCCGGATCGAACAACAACTGAAGAATGAAAAAATGTCCCAGGAATACCATCAATATGTAGAAGCGTTAAAATCCAAAGCCAAAATAGAGATCTATGCAGAGCCGTTAAAATCCAAAACCAATATAGAGAACTCTGCAAAATAATGACAATCAGGTTTACCAGCACGGACCGTAAGCAGATGAAAACCCTGGGCATCAGTACGGCCAGGGTATTGGAGCAGATTGACATATTCAGGCGCTCCGATTTTTTCGTCCGTCTCGAAAGACCGTGTACACTTGGTGACGGCGTTCGAAAAATCGACGATGCCGATTTAGGGCAATATATCCATCTACACTCGTTGGCTGCCGGGCGGAATCGGTTCATGAAATTCGTTCCTGCGTCCGGGGCGGCCACCCGGATGTTCCAGTCTCTGCTCCAGATTTTCTATCTTCCCCAATATCTGGAAAGCGATGAACTGCACAAGAGAATGGACCAGGGTGTTTCGATCGCGTGCGACTTCAAGCGTTTTGTCGATAACCTCGACAGGTTCCCTTTCGTACACAGCTTGAATGAGGCCCTGGCCTGCGAGGAATATCTCCTCGATGAAATAGTCCGCAAGGGCCATTTCAGAATTCT
>OMSV01000191.1:10790-18725 GCA_900290385.1 Syntrophobacter sp. SbD2
ATCCTCGATGAAATAGTCCGCAAGGGCCATTTCAGAATTCTGCTCGAATATCTCCTAACCGCAAAAGGACTCAACTACGGCAATCTTCCCAAAGCCTTGCTCCCGTTTCACTCCTACCCCGAAGGACACAGGACCGCCTTCGAGGAGCAGCTTGCCGAGTCGGTAACATACCTTGGGGCCAACAGCGGCAAGTGCAGCCTGCACTTCACCATATCCGAGGAACACCAGCCAGGCTTTCAAGCCCACAGGGAGGACGTTTGCAGCCGTTACGCGGATCGCAACAGCGCCACTTTTGATGTTTCCTTTTCCTTCCAAAAATCCTCGACAAATACTATAGCCGCGGATACGGAGGGATTTCCCTTCCGCGACAGGCTCGGCTGGCTTCATTTCAGACCGGCCGGACACGGTGCTCTGATCGAGAATTTAAATGAGCTCAAGGCCGATCTTGTCTACATAAAAAACGTGGACAATGTCGTTCCCGACAGACTCAAAGAGACGGTTTGCTTCTGGAAGAAGGT
This sequence comes from Syntrophobacter sp. SbD2, assembly GCA_900290385.1. The sequence continues at coordinate 11,309 of OMSV01000191.1, forward strand.
GCTGGGCGGCTATCTGGTCTCAATTCAGGACTCAATTCATTCGCTCTTGCGCCGAATGCACGGCCCGGAGTCTAGCCAGGCGGTCCGGGAGGCTGCCGGTTTTGCAGAGCGCGAGCTTCTTTTAAGCTTTCCAGCAGGGTTTGAAATATGGCCTGAAGACAGGAAGCGCTCTTTTCTCCTCAATATTCTGAACAGGCCCATTCGAGTCTGCGGCGTGGTCCCAAACGCAGGCGAACCTGGAGGAGCGCCCTTCTGGGTCGAGGATGAAAATGGAAACCTGTCCGTTCAGATAGTCGAAAAGGCTCAGGTAGATTTAAATTCTGCTCAACAGAGCGCCGTATGGAATTTATCCACCCATTTCAACCCGGTCGATATCGTTTGCTGCGTTCGGGACTTTGAAGGAAATCCTTACGATCTGAGAAAATTCGTCGATCCCAGGACGGTCATAATTACAAGGAAATCAATAGAGGGAACAGACATACATGCCCTCGAGCTTCCCGGACTCTGGAACGGCACCATGGCCCACTGGATAACCGTATTCATAGAAGTCCCTGAAGCCACCTTCAACCCTGTCAAATCACTCTTCGATCTGCTGAGGCCCGAGCATCAGCCGGAGGACCGCCTGTTGGCGCAGTCCCGGTAAGGTCGATACGGCGACATCCGGCTCACAATGCAGCGTGCCTGCCCGCAGTCTGCACAAAACACAGCCCCCCCAGCAGCAGATGCCAGGCAATGGTGCAAAGGCCCTTCAATTTTACTGGTTATAGTTAAGTCCGGTCAGACCGTAAAGCCCAAACGAGAATTAAGAAGGCTAAACAGCTCAATCTGGCAATATGCCCGGCTTTCGTATGGTCGAGTGTGCAATATGCGCGTCTCGGCAATCGCTCCATCTGCTATGGCCTTTCTCAGCGCGAAGCTCCTCAAATTCCACTCTTTCGGGTTCAAGGTCAGCTTCCTGAGGGCACTATATTCCGGACTCCCCTTTACCTTCGCGTTAAAATACCACTGATCGCAGTAGGTGCCGGGCAAAATTTGCGTTTCATCCTGATTGCAGATGGCTGAGTGCCAACGGTCGAAGAGCCTGCTGACAGCAGGGCTTTTTCTAAATGCAATTACTCCGGTATTGTCATCTGTTGCATGTTGGTAAGCGAGCAGTGTCAGAGCCCCATTCACTAACGTGAAATCGGGTCGAGGAGCGATGCACCATTCATAGCCTTCATCCAGGAGAGCAAAAATGGGCTCGACAGACTTTAATATCCAGGTGTCCGTATCGAGAAATAACGTTTTTTCGTAGGGCGACCGGGCCATTGCCCATATCTTGAGCTTAAACGGGTTTAGCCCGGGTTCAACAGCCACGTAATTGGCCGGACATGCATGTTCAAAGTCCTGGTCCGTATAAATAGCCGGAATTGGCAAACAACCCCGCAATAAGACTGGTTCCGCTACGCCCGGATCCGAGGATGACAAGGTTTTTCATCAGTTCCCTCTATTCCTCTGGCTGTCACGTCAACAATATGACGGAATGGGTTCCTGTCAAAAAAGAACGGATCGGCCGCTCGCGGCCCCGGACAACCCGTGCAACCCATAAAGAGGACATGAGCAGGCACTCGGCGTCCATTACGTTAGGCGAACAAAATCGACATCTTTCGGTGTGGACAAGAACGTGATGCCACTCAGGGGAAGGCTTATCGCAAAGTGCAGGCCATATCAGACGTCAATGCCGTGTAGGCAGAGTATGTAGCAGGCTTCGAAAGGCTTATCCTGCCTTAAAGAACCATACCGGCAGGACGAAGTTATTGGACTATTCCTAAACATCATCCTTAAAAATCGGACTACTCGCCCTCTTCAACTGACCCGTTTTCTCCGAGATGTTTGTACTCGATCAGATCGTTCCTGTATTCCACGCCGTATATGAACAGCATTATCATGGCGAAACTGAGGATGAGCGGTCCATAGAGGACGCCTTTCAACCCAAAATACTGAACTCCCCCAAGTATGGCCAGGAAGATATAGAAGGGGGGCATCTTGGATTTGCCCTTCATAAGAAATGGACGGACGAAATTCTCGATGATTCCGCTCAGCGCTATCGACCAGACCGCTAGAAAAACGGCTGATTTGACCTGGCCCAGCAGAACGAGATAAAACGCGATGGGGACCCAGATGAGATGAGTACCTACAAGCGGAATAAGGGACGCAAAAGCAGTCATGGTTCCCCAGAAAAGTCCCGGGAAATGCAGTATCCCAAAGGCGATTCCTCCCACCAGTCCCTGGCAGATCGCAGTAAGAAATGTGCCCAGGAGTACAGATTTGGCAACCACCCTGATGCCGTTGATGATTCGGTCTTCCTGCTCTGCCCTGAAAGGCAGGTAGGACCGGATGCTGCTCACCATTTCCCCGCCGTCCCGCACCAGGTAGAAGGCGATGAAAATCATCACAAAAAAGTGCACAACCAAACTCGCCACATTACTCAGTATGGAAGCGACTTTCCCCAGCAGAAACTGCCCTATGTCCCTGCTCAGATAGAGCAGATCGTTGGCGATATCCGCCTTGCTTGCCTCAATAAAGGGAAACCGCTCCTGTAGTCCGGACCCAGTCGTTGGTCCTGTTTACCGTATCAAGTCCCTGCGCCACCAGGGTAGAAGTAAAAACAAAAACTGGAATTGCTATCGCGAAGGTTATTATTAGAGCGATTATCAAGGCTGCCAGGTTTTTTCGCCCATTGAGGCGCCGATCGAGATAGACTTGCAGAGGATTGAAAATGGAGGCCAGGATAATCGCCAGGATGAGTGTATCTATGAATGGCAAGAGAATTAGATATCCCAGGTATAAAGAGACAGCGAGCACGACGAGCAGAAATGCCCTGTAGCCCTTTATTCGCCCGGCCCTTTGTTGTTCCTTGTCAGTATCCGCCATATGAATCGGCTCCATGCGCATTCACAACAGCATCTCATGTCCCGGAGGGACATTAGTTACTGCGGTGGCCTGTTGATGCCTTCCGGTTCGCTTGGACCGCACCGGCGTTATCCCCCAGTTCGCGATACAAATCCGATTCGAGCAAGAAGACTTCTTTCAGTTTCGCAGGTTGTTTCTGATAGAGTAGTTCGGCCTTCTTTGCGAATTCTAGAGCCTTGCGTTTTTCTCCCTTTTGTTTCCATGCCCTGGCAAGCACAATGAAAGCTTCGCCGTTGCGGGCGTCTATCCTGACGGCCTTCTCGATTGTCCGAATTGCGGCGTCCGGTTTTCCCCTCTCCAATTGCCCCCTGGCTTGACTGACTAGTTGCATCGAGGCCTGGCGCTGAGGCGATCTTGACGCTTCCTGTTTTTTCAATTTCTCCGGATGCTGCTTATTTTCAGCCGTTGGCGCCCGTTGAGCCCCTGACTTCTTTTGAGCCGGAGGCGGAGCAGGCGGAGGTAAGGCCGGAGTCTCTTGACGCATAACTTCAGGAGCCTGCTCTCCGGGTGGGATCTCTTGAACGATAGGCGCAGAGGGCGGCGGCGCTGAGTAAGATAGTGACCCTGGAGGGCAACTGTATTCGGGGGGGATATGGACCTGTTTTCGCTCGCACCCGCAAAAGGCAACGACCGTTAACAGGATAACCAGCATGCCCTGAGAACAACGCCTCCACCTGCGGCCCAGCCGCCGAGCTGCGGGCGGCGCCTCAGTTCTTGAAGTCTTTGTGTAACTGCGCATAGATTAAGTTCGCTTTTTCAACGATATATTGCCCCAATTCCTTCTTCACCATTCTATTATCTGTTATGAATAGTGCAATAACCATTCGGCCTGACCTCGGATAAAAAATCCTCCAGCTTGCGTTCTTTGCAGTGGGCGGTCGCCAGTTGACCGGAATCCTGGCAAATCATCTCCTCAACGATTCCGGGTGGCACATCGAACTCTTGAGGTTGAATCCACGGTCGCATCAGGTTCATAAACCTCGCCCAGATAATCCCCGCACCCTGCGCCCCGGTGAGACCAGTCGGGCTGTTGTCGTCATATCCGACCCAGACAAGGGCCAGCATGTCAGTCGTATATCCAACGAACCATGAATCCCGGAACTCGCTTGTAGTGCCAGTCTCACCTGCACACCTGAAGTCAATCCCCAATCGTTTGAGCCCCTTGGCCGTACCTCTTTCTATCACCCCCTCAAGAAGGCTCGTTATGAGAAAAGCCTTTGCAGGAGAGGTCACAGAAGAAAAGTCGATATGCCTCCGCTCAAGAACGTCTCCGTGCTCTGCCACGATCTCCTTGAGGCTGAGCAGAAAAGGCTTTTGCCCGTCATTGCCCAGAACCGCATATGCCCTGGCGAGTTCCATTGGGGTCAGCTCGAATGAACCCAACGCAAGCGATGCCAGATCTTCGGGCGGAGATTGGATACCGAAACTCCTGAGTGTCCCGATTATTTCATTCAGGCCGGTCTCTACGGTAAGGTTTATCGTTGCGGCATTGAGCGACTGCTCGAGAGCTTCGCGGAAAGAGACTTTGCCACGATACCTGCCGTCGTAGTTTCTTGGGGTCCATGAGACGCCATTAAGTTCGTAGGCCACGGGCAGATCGAAAAGCCAGTCGCTGAGTTTAAAGCGATCGAGCGCAGCAAGATAAATGAACGGTTCAAGAGCGGACCCTGGCTGACAGCGTCCCTTGAGAGCCCTGTTGAAGCTGTTCTCAGCATAGTCTCTTCCCCCCACCAAAGCATAGAGTTCCCCCGTTTTGGGCTGCATGGCGATCAAAACCGCCTGGAGCCGCCGAGGGGGTTTGGATTCATCGGAATCTGATCCCTTGCCGCTCTCATTCTCAATTTCAACAAGGCCATCCCGAATCGCGGTTTCGGCCGCAGCGGCCATTTCGGGCTGAAGGGTCGTATAGATAGCCAAGCCTTCCGAGGCGAGAATCTCCGGAGCGTAAAGCTCCTGGGCCTGCATGCGCACATAGTCCACAAAATACGGGGCTATGCGGGCGCAAGTGGATGCGGGCGCAACCCTTAAGACTTCCAGAAGGGCTGAGTCATATTCGGAGAGCGAAATTTTGCGAAGCGCGAGCATCCGCTTCAATACCAGGTTTCTGCGCTCCAGGGCAGCCTGACGGTTTACAAGCGGCGAATAGCTGTTGGGCCCTCTTATCATCCCCGCAAGAGTGGCGGCCTCTGAAAGTGTCAGGTCCTCAACGTTGCGCCCGAGGTAATATGCGGAAGCTTCGCCAATTCCGTGGATAGCAACACTGCCTATCTGTCCCATGTAGATTTCATTCAGATACATCTCCATTATCTCATTTTTTTTGTAAAGGGCTTCCAGGATAAGAGACATGGAAAATTCAACAAGTTTTCTACGCAAATTGCGTTCGGATTCCAAAAAATAGTTTTTTACGAGCTGCTGGGTAATGGTGGAGCCGCCCTGAACGACTCGGCCCGCTCTGAAATCGGCGAGCATCGCCCTAAGTATTCCGAAAAAATCAACCCCGCGGTGTTCGTAAAAGCGGTGGTCCTCGATCGCCACCACAGCATCTATCAAATGCTGCGGGACCTGCCGGATATCGATGAGCATCCTGCTTTCGCCTCCGGGCCCATGTAGGCGCGCTATTTCCAGCGGCTCGAGTTCAAGGAACGAAATCTCTTCTTTCGGACTGCGTATAGCAACGATCCTGTTTTGCTCAAAATCGAATTCTAAGAGCTGTGACGGCAGAAATAGGCCGGGGAACTGGAAATCCCTCAGGTGCGCAACCAAACAGTTGCCCGAAGATTTAAACTCGCCGGCGAGCACTGGTTCTTTTGATGCCTCTTTATAGCGGCGCTCCTCGAGCATATGCCTCATCTGGGCAAGCGAAATCGCCTGCCCGCGATAGATGGGCACACTAGAGGAAAAAACCCGCGCCGGCACGCTCCACCGTCTCGAAGAAAAACGGTTCTTGATTTCGTTATAAAGATAATATGAGAAGCTTGCAGCAAACAAAGCGGAAAAAACAACGAATAGGGAAAGACCCCACAGGATGTATCTGCGCGCCTTCGATTTCTTAAAAAAAAGATTCACGTGGAGAATCTCGGTTTTCTATCGAACCTGACAATGCATTCCACATGCGGCGTATGAGGAAAAAGATCAATTGGCTGCACCACTTTTATGTTGTATGCCCCCAGAAGAAGGGCCGCATCCCTGGCCAGGCTTGCCGGATTGCATGAGACGGCGATAATTCGGCCCGGCAGGATCTCAAGCAGGGCTTGAGTCACTTTCGGATATATCCCCGCCCTGGGAGGATCCACTATCACAACGTCCGGATGTCCCATCTGCGAAGCCTTGCCGATCATGTCCTTCAAGTCGCCCGCCAAAAAGCGACAGTTGCCGATAGCGTTGATCCGGCAATTCTCGTGCGCATCATGTACGGCATCTTCGACCAGTTCGATTCCGATAACGCTTCTTACACGCGAGGCGATATATAGTCCGATGCTGCCCGTTCCGCAATAGAGATCCCAGACGTTCTCGGTTCCCTCGAAGCCGGCAAGGCGGCCGACCGTCTCGTAGAGCTTCTGCGCCCCCAAGGTATTCGTCTGAAAAAAGGAATGAGCGGATACCTGGAAACGAAGCTCGCCAAGCCTTTCTTCGATGAACCCGGGACCGAACAGTGTGCAGCTCGAATCTCCGATAGCAACCTGAGAGTTTTTATCGTTTATGGAATGGATAAGGGTCGTAACTCGTGGGAATCTCGACCTGAGATGATCTGAAAGCCTGTCCACACTGTTGTCTGCCCGTGGGTTTCCGGAAGTGATGAGATGGATTAGGACCTGACCCGTACTCCTTGCCTCCCTTATGACCAAAAAACGCCAAAAGCCTTCGTGAGTGCGAATGCTGTAGGCCTCAAGGCCACTTTTCACAGCCCATTGGCGGACTTCCCGCAGGATGGCGGCGGCCTCAAGTGACTGGAGAAAGCAGGTATCAATATTGAATACCTTGTCGAAAAGCCCCCTTATGTGGAGGCCGAGTGCGAAAAGGGCCTCCCGTCCGAATTCCCGGTCAAGTTCTTCGGCAAGAAGCCAACGCCTCTGCGAAAAGGTAAATTCCATTTTATTTCTATAGTGCAGCACTTCGGGGGAGGCAATAATCGGCCCAACTTCCGTTTCGCCTGCCCCGGCAATATGCTGGAGACACTCTACAACGTGGGCCCTTTTCCAGAAAAGCTGAGCCTCATAGGCGATATCCTGCCAGTGGCACCCTCCGCAAATCCCGAAATGCGGACAAACAGGCAGCCTGTAGTCGGGCGATTGGGTCAGCGTCTCGATTACCCTTGCCTCGCCGTAATTTTTCTTCTTCCTCGTTATGACGGCCTTCACAGTCTGCCCGGGAACGGCCCGGTCAATGAAAACCACAAACCCGCCCACTTTGGCTACTGCTTTGCCCCCGAATGCGAGCTTCTCAACCCGAAGCTCGATCTCCGTTC
>OMSV01000202.1 GCA_900290385.1 Syntrophobacter sp. SbD2
AAGCAACAAGCCAGTCGGCGTTGAAAAGCAGCCAATCGACTTTGCGGACCGGCTCATTTTCGGACTTTTTTCGCGAATTCGCGGACATGACCGAAAATCTCCTCCAGATCCAGCGTCAACAACGTGCGGTCCTTCATCACAAGGCGCCCGTCAATTACGCTGTGGCGGACGTCTGCAGCCCCGGCAGCATAGACCAGGTGGCTTACGGGGTTGTAAACGGGCGTCAGGTGCGGTTTTCTAAAATCCACCACTATCAGGTCGGCAAGCATACCCTGGGCGATTTGCCCGGTCTGCCCTTCCCAACCGAGCGCCCTGGCCCCGGACCCGGTCGCCATCCTGAGCGCCGTTGAGGCCGAAAGGACAGTCGGGTCGAGTGTTGCTGCCTTGTGGAGCTTGGCGCACGTATTCATTTCTCCGAACATATCAAGGTTGTTGTTGCTCGCGCAGCCGTCCGTGCCCAGGGCCACCGTTACGCCGGATTCGAGAAGGCGCGGGACAGGGGCGATACCGGAGGCAAGCTTCATATTGCTTTCCGGATTATGGACCACTTTCACCTGGTTTTGGGCAAGCATACTGATATCGGTTTCATTGAGTTCCACGCAGTGATCGGCCACAAGACGCCGGCCCAGCAGACCAAGGCCCTCGAGGTGCGCGACCGGGCGCCTGCCGTACATGTGCAGTATCTGTTCGACTTCGGCTTCATTTTTTCGACCTTCCCGTAGGCGGGAGAAGGAAAATCGTAGAGTACCTCGCCCACCAGCGCCCGAATGCCTGCTCTTTTTGCCGCCTCTGCGACCTTGTGCTCGAAAAGGTACATGTCGCAAAAAGCGGTCGTACCCGACAGGATCATCTCGGCGCACGCAAGCATTGTCCCCCAGTAGACCCACTCTTCGTTCAGGTTTTTTTCGGCAGGAAATATGTGACCCTGCAGCCAGTCCATAAGGGGAAGGTCGTCGGCAAGACCGCGGAAAAGCGTCATAGCGGCGTGAGTGTGAGCGTTTATAAGCCCGGGGAGGGCCACACATCCTGAAATGTCCAGAGTTTCCGATGATTCANNGCCCCACTGACTCGATCTTTCCTCTCCCAATGGCGATACCTCCGGGACTGAAGGTGGTGGAGCCCGAGTCCAGGGTTAGCACGACTCCGTTGAGAAACAGAATGTCGGCCTTTTTTTTCCTTGCGCTGTTTTTTTGTGGTTGATCGCCTTCCCGCAATTTGCTTCATCCAATCAATAACTGCCACCTTCTCGATGTTGATTTGAGAAGGCCCCGGCATCGGTGTTTCCATTTATAAAAGGCAAAGGAAAGGTCTGTCTGGTTGCTATGAGGGTCGCCACCCAAAGTGTCAGGGTACTGAGCAAAACGAGCCCGAAATACCGAAGATACCAAAACGGCCCCATGTCAATAGATGTCAAAATATGGCTCAAGGCAATAAACCAGAACACAGCCTTCCACCGGGGGGGGATATGCCCATATGAGTACCTCTCCCAAAGTATGACAAGAAGGACCATCACCGGCACTACAGCCATCGAAACGTAATGAGGATGAAATACAGGGCTTGTCACAAACATTAACGGAATAAAGGC
>OMSV01000140.1 GCA_900290385.1 Syntrophobacter sp. SbD2
AGAACAGTGAAATCCTTGAGCATGCCTTTAATTTCCGCAGATTTTCCTCTGTTTTTTGTGGCGATTACCACAATCGGATCAGCTCCAGGGATGGACATTTACTCACCTGCTTCTTTAGCCGCTTTAAATGGTTTTCCCCCGAAGAAATGGACGATCCACACGCTCGCCTCATAAAGGACCAGCAGCGGCATCGCCATTAAGATCTGAGATACGACGTCGGGACTTGGGGTAAGCACCGCAGCGGCAACAAAAACCAGTACTATGGCCCACTTTCGTTTGCGTTTCAAAAAGTCCGCGCTGAGCACGCCCATCTTGGCAAGAAAGAAGGCGAATACGGGCAGTTGAAATGCAATACCGAAGCACAAGAGCATTTTATTGGCAAACGCCAGATACTCCGTGGTGCGCAACATGGGAGTTATGTATTCTGATGAGAAGGAGGCAAAGAATTTAAACGCAACCGGGATGACCACGAAATAACCAAACAGAACGCCGGAAATAAAACATGAGCTGGAAAATAAAATAACCGGCAGCATGTACTTCTTTTCGTTTTCATACAGCCCGGGAGCTACAAATTTCCATATTTGCCACAGAATTACCGGCGCTGAAAGAATTGTCCCCGCGATAAAGGACACCTTCATATAGACGAAAAAAGCCTCATGGGGTGCTGTGTAGATTAGCTTGGCGGGCTGCCCTGGAGGCATTGCGTTGATCCAGGGCTTCATAAGGATCTCGAAGATCCTGCTGCTGAAAAAATAGCAGACGACAAACCCTATCCCTACGGCCAGGCAGCAAATCAATAACCTGGTTCGCAGTTCCTCCAGATGCTGAAACAGGGGCATCTTGCTTTGTTCGTCCGGCATTTAGCTATTCCAATTAACAAGGAATAAGTCCTATGGGTCGCATAAGACTTATGAGTTTTCCTGTTTGATTTCGCCGGCCTTGGGCGAAGAGGTCTCGGCGGCTGAAGCTTCTGCCTCACCGGGATCAATTGCGGGGGCTTGTGTTGGGCTTCCTTCAACCGTGGCGGCTTCGAATGCTTTCTTTGGTTCGTCATAGACCTGCGTTTTGATTGCGGTCCCCTGATCCATGATGAGGTTTTGAGCCAAATGTTTTCTCAGATTCACCTCCCGCTGGGCCGAGCGGAATTCCTCTCTTAGTCCTCGAACCGTGTCGTCCTGGTCCATCGTATTCTTCAAATCGTCCATCGTTCGTTTGAACTCGGCGTACCCTCGTCCAAGAGCTCTGGCCACACCTGGCAGCTTGTCAGGCCCGACTACCAAAAGGGCGACAACCATAATCACAAGGAGGTGCTCAAAACCGATTCCAAACATGTACTACTCCCTGAATGCTTCCCCGAACCCGATATCCCTTACTTAGACTCACCCGGCTTTGTATCTTCCGGCTTGGTCTCGTTTTCCTTGATCTGCTTCTGCTCTTCTTCCGGTTTGTCGCCGGCTATGGCTTTTTTAAATTCGCTGATTCCCTTCCCCAGGCCGCTTCCAAGTTCGGGCAGCTTCTTACCGCCCACCAGAATGACAACACCAAGAAGCAAAAGCAGTATTTCGGTCATATTCAGCATGGGACCCTCCAGAGTTTATCTTGCGTAACTATGCAACCCGCTCAATAGAAAGTTTACCCCAAAATATGTAAATAGGACACACCCAAAACCGATCACTGACAGCCATGCCACTCTTTCTCCCTTCCAGCCCTTCAGATTGCGGGCGTGGAGCAGGGCGGCGTATATGAACCAGGTTATCAGGGACCAGGTTTCCTTGGGGTCCCAGCTCCAGTAGGTGCCCCAGGCCGAATTGGCCCAAACTGACCCCGTTATTATTCCGACTGAAAGCCACAAGAACCCGAACAGCACCAGTTGGTAATTGAACCACTCAAGCTGGGAAACGCCCGGCAAAAAAACAATAAAGCCGCTTTCCTGATTCGGATCTTCGGGAAATCTTTTCCTTATCAGGTAGAGCAAACTAATCCCGAAGGATACCGCAAATGAGGCGTAGCCAAGAAAACAGGTCATTACGTGAGCAATGAGCCAGTTGCTCTTGAGAGCGGGGACGAGCGGCTGAATCTTTGAGTCGATGTCTTTTGAAAAAGAAGCGTACGCCATTGCCAGAAAAGAAAACAGTGCCGGCAAGACCCCAAGGGCCCGTTGCCTGACGCGCCACTCGAATACAAGGTAGATAATCATTATAGCCCAGGATGCAAAAACAAGCGATTCGTACATGTTGGAAAGCGGCGCATGCCCATAGCCCATCCGGTAGGATTCCACCCAGCGCAACCCGATGCCCGCCGTCTGCATCAGCAGGGTCGCAGCACCCGCAATCGTGCCGGCGCTCAGCAGAGGCTTGAAGCGAAAGATCGTTCCGGCAAGGTATAGTACCGTACACAGAAGATAGGCGAAAGTAGTCAGGCTTAGCAGAAAAGAACTGGTCATTCAGTGCCCTTTTTATCTGTTTTGTGCCCCCTTATCTCATGGGATGCATGGGGATTTTTCAGCCGGTTTTCGAGACCCCTGCGCAACGCCTCGAACTTTTCTTCGAATGCCTGCGCGTTGCGGCTCGCTCTTCCGGCAAGGGTAACAATCGTTTTCCCGCTCTTTTTATCGGGTTCGATGCAGACCCATAGTTTCCTGTGGCTGGAATAGAACGTCAGGCCTATGGCCAGGGTCATCAGTGTAAAACCGGCCCACACCAGCCAGATCCCGGGGTCTTTCTTGACCTGGAGTCCTGTAAACCTTGCTTTATCGGTTTGAGTGACCCGGACCAGGTAATTTTCGATTCTGTTGCCGTGATAAGGCCGGTCTATAAGAATCCACTGGGCCGAAGATTGGCGCCCCTGTTTTCCATAGACGAGCTCGATTGCCTGCCCGACTTGCATCAGGTTTTCCTCATATTCGTCTATCATGAGCTGATCGCTTGTGCCGGGAATGGTCACAGGCTGCCGGAAGGGCAGGGTCATTGCGGTCTTTTTGCCTGAGTCAGGGTCGGTGATCTCGATTTTGGCCTCCTTCAGAGAGGTCCCGTAGGAAGCCTGGTAAAAAGTGATCCCCTCGTAGGTAAGAGGGTCGTTTACAACTATGGATCGCTTCAACACTTCTCTGCCATTTTCAATTATGGCCACATCGCTTTTAAACTCCTTTGGCGCGCCCGTATCGTAGAAAGAAACCTCGAACTTGTCGCACCGCAGAGCGAATGGAAGTTCAGTAACGCTTTCGGCTTCTGCGAGCATCACTTTATCCGAAGTTTCGCCTTCAGGGAGGTTCATTGCACCCTTGAACCCCAGGAAAGACCCCGCCATGGCGCCAACCAGAACTATCAGCACGCTTAGATGGACCGCGTAGACCATCAGGGTGCTCCATCGTCCCGTTTCACTTACGGCGCAAAAGGGACAGAGCCCGCCTGCCCGCCCCGATTCTATCCGGCACATCCGGCCGAAAGCTTCGCACACAGCACTTTCAACGACAGATTGCGCCTGCTCGATGGGGAGAGCGGCGGCAATCGAGCTGCTCAGACCAAACCTGGACAGCTTCTGCGAATCGAAGGGATCCTGGAACCTTCGAATCAGGCGGATTGTCTTTGGAAGCCTCTCTATCGTGCAGGCGACAAGGTTTGTGCACAGCAGCAGGAGCAAAATCCTGAACCACATGGAATGGTAGAGATTGTTGAGCGCCAAAAGGTTTATCAAAGAGGCCGCTGCAGGACCAAAATGATCTCTGAGTTCGGGAAGGCTTATCTCCTGGGGTAGAAGGGTCCCTATTACAGACGCGGCGGCCAGGGCAAAAAAGAGGACCAGCGTAAGCTTAAGGGATGATAGCCAGCCGAGTACGGCGCTGGGAGCGCTTTTTTCTTTCGACATTCTATGTTTTGTCCTTCTGGTTCTATAGATATAGAAAGCGCTAATAAATAATCTACATACTTGTTTCACACAATAGGATATCGGCATGAATCTGGGAATTTAACGATTTACGCTCTAGAAATCGGGAAACCCCGGAAGGCTTTCCAGAAATGGAATCAAAAGACGGTCTGCTTGAGTGAAATCGATTTGTTTCAGTTCGGATAAGTTCGCCCACATGAACGCAATATGCTCAGCGAGGCAGAGGGTCCCCCCGCAGATTGCACACCAATAAGCGTGAAGGTCGATTGCAAAGTCAGGCCCCTGCTGAGAGACTTTCTTAAACAGGCCGCACACGCGTATATCCAGGCACAGTTCTTCCTTTATTTCACGAACGAGCGACTGTTCCAAACCCTCTCCGGGTTCCACCTTTCCTCCCGGAAATTCCCACAGGAGCCCGAATTTTTTCCAGGGCGGCCGCTGCGCCACAAAGAGCCGCCCCTGCGATGATATCAGGGCCGCGGTTACTATCATAGGGCCACTACAACTCTCCTTTAGACGGGACCCCACGCTCCGGCGGGCAAGAAAGGTCCCGCACCGGGTGGGTCCCACCGATTGAACCTGTGACTATCAGTTATTACAATACATTTTCGGGCGCGATAGTACAACCGGCAACAGCAATGAAAGGAGAAGCGGTGGAGACGGAATTTNNCAGGGAAAAATCAGGCAAAAAAGTTCGGGGCAGTCCTCCTTGACGAGGATGTTCTTCACATCGAACAGGAGGTAAACGGCCGATTCAGCGTAAGACTCGAATCGGGAGATTCCCTGCTTACCTGGGCGATAATTCTCGCCATGGGAGTATCGCGCAACCGCCTGAACGTCCCGGGAGAAAAGGAACTGCTCGGCAAAGGGGTCAGCTACTGCGTTGATTGCGATGCGAATTTTTACCGAAATCAGGTGGTCACTGTCGTCGGCAATGGCAGCGCGGCCGCTTCCGGCGCCCTGAAGATGCTGCTGATCGCCGGCGAAACTCATCTGGTTTGCGGCTCTCTGGAAATATCGGAGCACCTTCGTTATCAGATCGAGAGCAGCAGAATGCAAGTCCATATGGGGCGACATGTGAGCCGGATTCTTGGAGACAGTGAGGTCCGGGCCGTTTTGCTCGACGATGGGACAAAAATAGAAACCGGCGGAGTTTTCATCGAACTGGGGGCCAAAGGCGCCATAGAGCTTGCAGCGGGACTTGGGGTTGCGCTCGACAGCGATACAATGCGCTTCGTGGCGGCCGATGAAAAGCAGCAAACCAATGTGCCGGGCCTTTATGCTGCAGGAGACATCTGTGGTCCACCATGGCAGATAGCCAAGGCGGTGGGCGAGGGGTGCGTAGCCGGGCTTGAGGCGGCGACATATGCACGCCGAGCGAGGACCATGGCTGTCCAGGGATAAGAAGTCACAGATCTATCGAGCCGGCGCGCTCCAAATGTTTGTTCAGGTTCTACTGATTTATTCCTCGATCTCCTCAGCCGATTTGACCTCGATCGTATCGCCTTTGTCGCTTTCACTTATCGTGCCGGTGATTTCGACCATTTTGCCTTCCATTTTGGACAGGTCCTTGCCCTTGGCGATGTAATCGCCTTCATCGGTCTCGATTACGAACACCTTCCCGTGCTTTACCACTGTGCCGACGATCATCTCTTCCTGAGCTGCTGAAATGGTTTTGGTTGGCGCTAACGGTGAAAAAACAAAAGCCAAAAAAAGAGCTGCGAGTACGATAATCAAACGTCTGGGCATAAATCCTCCTGGCATCAGCAGCTGGGCGTAGCGCCTGCGTCCGTTGCCGGTTATACGTTTTCGTTCCGACACTTCCGGATGGAAACTATCTATCTACTGCGGGATTCTTCAATACCAGAATCGTCCCCCAAAGTACACATGGAAATTGGGATTCAGGAATTTGGGATAAGAGACCTCGTATTATTTTTGGTGATTATTAAGATTTGTGTTGAATCCGCTCATTTTTTGAGATTAGAATCCGAACCGATCCAAAACTCATTGATATCGATATCGAAGCCTGCGAGTTGGCATGTGGATTGCCTGAAAATAGGG
>OMSV01000134.1:0-2185 GCA_900290385.1 Syntrophobacter sp. SbD2
CCGGAAACCTGGGAAGAGGTGAGTAAACTACTATCCAAAAAGGAAACGGTATGAACAAAGCTCAAAGGGTTGTACTGATTACAGGGGCCTCCTCTGGTATCGGCAAGGCCACATCTGCAATGCTGGCAGCAAAGGGTTGGAGGGTGTATGCGTCCGCACGCCGCATTGAGTCAATGCAGGACCTGACCGGCATCGGCGCGATCCCTCTTAAGCTTGATGTCACCGATAAGCTTCAGTGCGGTGCGGCCGTCGAAGAAATCCTGCGCAATGAAGGGCGCATTGATGCTCTCGTTAACAATGCAGGTTACGGTTCCTACGGCGCTCTTGAGGAAGTGCCTGATGAAGAGGCGCGGCGTCAGTTCGATGTGAATGTCTTCGGCTTGATGGGCCTGACTCGCCTGGTCCTGCCACACATGAGGACGCAGAAGTCAATGTGAGTTCTATCGGCGGCCGTTTGACAACCCCGATGGGCGGCTGGTACCACGCCACCAAGTTTGCCCTGGAAGCCCTTTCCGATTCATTAAGAACAGAGGTCAAGCCGTTCGGGATCGACGTGGTGGTTATTCGGCCCGGCAGCGTCTCGACAGCCTGGAACGGTATCGCTAAAGAGAATCTCCTTGCCGTTTCCGGCAGCGGTCCGTACGGCGAACTGGCCGGGGACATGGCTAACATCCTGGAAGCCGCCGGCCGCCGGGGCACGTGGCCGATGACTCCGGCTTCACCCGAGGTAATTGCCCGAGTCATCAAACACGCACTGGAAACGAACAGGCCCAAAACCCGCTATGCTGCGCCCTGTCATGCAAAGCTTTTTCTCTTTTTCCGCTGGCTGCTCCCCGACTGCGTATTTGACAAAATGGTCATGACACAAATCGCCTATCTGTCCAAACAGAGGAGAGTGAAATGAATATCGTCTGCCTGCTCNNCGCCTATCTGTCCAAACAGAGGAGAGTGAAATGAATATCGTCTGCCTGCTCGGAAGCCCAAGAGTTAAAGGAAATAGTGCCACCATTGCAAATCGGTTCTGCAGCACCGCCCAGGGGCTGGGTGCGGAAGTGAAGACGTTTACCCTGAACAAGCTCAAATATCGTGGATGCCAGGGATGTATGGCATGCAAGACCAAGCTCGACAGATGTGCACTGAACGACGATCTTACTGAAGTTCTAGAGGCGGTTCGTGAAACCGATGTTCTCGTGCTGGCCTCGCCGGTCTATTTCGGGGATATCTCCTCTCAGCTAAAGACATTCATCGATCGTACCTACTCGTACCTTGTGCCTGACTTCATTACCAATCCCATGAAAACACGCCTTGCGCCGGGAAAAAAACTGGTCTCCGTTCTCGCTCAGAACAATCCGGACCCAAACAACTTTGCCGATATTTACCCCAAATTCCAATTCTTTGCCCGAACCTACGGCGGCTTTGGTGAGAGTCATCTCATTCGTGCGTTCGGAGTTAATGAACCGGGGGAAGTCGAAAGCCATCAGGACGTGATGATGCTGGCTGAAACAACGGCTGAGAAGATATGTAATAAAAATTAAATGCCGGATGACACACTTTTGCTCCACTACTGCTATAATCCGGTTTGATATGTTGGAAATATTTGCGTCTTTTATTGTGGGACTGACGGGCAGTCTCCACTGTCTCGGGATGTGCGGGCCGCTCATTATTGCATGGTCTCTGCGGTACAGAAGCGCATGTCAGGCCGGATCGGGGGAAGCGGGATCTTCCCTTTTCTCCGGAGTGTTCCTGCATCACCTCGCGTTCCATGCCGGACGGATTGCCACGTATGTCTTGCTTGGAGCCATTGTTGCAGGTATTTTCAGTTCTTTGGAAGTACACAGATTCTCAATGCAATACAGGGCGGGCTTTGCTATTGCCTCGGGAATCACCCTCATTGGTCTGGGCCTGGTAATTTTTGGGACCTTGCCGCTGCCCCATTTTGTCGTCCGTCTTTTTTCACCTCAGGCATCGGTTTTCGGCAAGAGCCTGACGAGACTGGCGAACTCCAGGAGTCTCGGTTCCAAAATAGGGCTGGGCCTCCTCGCGGGGCTACTGCCCTGCGGTCTTACATGGGCCATGCTGGTTGCGGCGGCAAGCACACTCAGCCCAGCCAGGGGGCTTGTCATGATGGCCTCCTTCGGGTTGGGGACCCTTCCGGCGCTGCTCGCGGCAGGAATGTCGGCCACGC
>OMSV01000134.1:2195-27094 GCA_900290385.1 Syntrophobacter sp. SbD2
CTTCGGGTTGGGGACCCTTCCGGCGCTGCTCGCGGCAGGAATGTCGGCCACGCTGGTGTCCGCGCGAACACGACTATTGGGCGAACGGGCGGCCGCGATTTTCATTGTAACAATGGGCGCATTATTGGCTATAAGGGGCCTGGGAGCGGTCCTCGGATTCGGGGACAATTGCTGTCCGATGGAGCTTCTGTCGAAAAGCGGCCTATTGGGGTGATGAGGAAGTCATGAGGGATTAATCCGCAGATGACGCAGATAACCACAGATGATTCAAGGAGAGACGAACAGACTTATGCCGTTATTGGGGCTGCGATGGCGGTTCATGGCGAATTGGGACACGGTTTTCTGGAGCCTGTTTATCAGGAGGCACTGGGAATAGAATTTGAGGCTCGGGGTATTCCCTTCAAGCGGGAGTTCACTATGCCCGTGTTGTATCGGGGCACGCTCCTCATCACCACCTACCGGGCGGACTTTGTTTGCTTTGACTCCCTGATTGTCGAATTGAAGTCGCTCCAACGACTTTCGCCTGTAGAAGAGGCACAGGTCATCAATTATCTGAAAGCCTCCGGGCTGTCGAAGGCGCTATTGCTTAACTTTGGAGCACAGCGTCTTGAATACAAGCGCCTGATCCTATCCCAAAACCATCTGCGCACATCCGCGACATCTGCGGATACATAGTCCTAATCCCGGCTCTTTGTGGGTTCATCCGGCAAACGGGTATCAGCAGGTCGAGAAAGAACAGGAGTTGTCTGCGGTTAATCAATCATGCCGATTAAACTCATTCATAGCATCGGACAGGCATGAGGCGAGGATGGCACGGACTGCTTTTTCAGCCTGCGCCGTCATTTTTTCGAAGTCTTGCCGGTCTTCCGGGTATGGTGGCTGGAGGACAAAGGTTTCGACCGGTTCCCCGTGTTTGGGGCGGCCGATTCCCATTTTGAGGCGCGGAAAATCCGAACCGCCGACGTGGTCAATGATCGACTGGATGCCCTTGTGCCCACCGGAGCCGCCTCTTTGTGCGATTCGAACCCGGGCAAACGGCAGATCCAGGTCGTCATATAAAACGAGCATGCGGTCCGCAGGGATTCCGAAGTATTTGATGATCTCGCCAACGGCCTCGCCGCTGTTGTTCATGAAGGTGAGCGGCCTTGCAAAAAGGATTTTTCGTCCTTCGGCAATCGCGAAACCCCACGAGGCGCGGAACTTACGTTCCATCATCAGGGGCGAATAGTGTGCAATCAGCCGGTCAACGACCTGGAACCCCACGTTGTGGCGGGTGTGTTCGTATTGTTTTCCCGGATTGCCTAGGCCGATGAGGGCAAGGATTTGCTCTTCGTTGCGGCAGACATCACCCATAGGGACTGAACCGTTTCAGATGTGTTTGGCCAGCGGCGATCCTGCAAGCGGGCAATTCGGCAGCCGGTCCCACCGGTGTTTTTCGCCCGCGGCGATTTTGCAAGCGGGCAATTCGGCAGCCGGTACCACCGGCACCGGCCGCTATTTTTTGGCGTCTTCCTCCGCTGGCTGGGCGGCGGTCTCAGGAGCCAACACGCTTACGACCCCCACGGTCGGAGCCTCGTCGAATTCATAGGAAGGTTCCGCTACAAGGTCCTCGACGTGGAGTGTCTCTCCCATATCGATTTTACTCACATCGATCCGGATTCTTTCCGGAATTTTGTTTGGCAGGCAGCGCACGGAGAGCGTTCGTTGAATGAGATTGATCTCTCCGCCTTTCTGCACTCCTATGGATTCTCCTACCAGCTCCAGGACAACTTCCACGGTGATCAGCTGATCGAGGGGCACTTCATAGAAATCGACGTGAAGAAAGCGCCTCCGGTAAGGGTGCTTCTGAATTTCGCGAATGAGCACCTGCCTGGTTTCACCGCCATCGATCTTAAGCTCGAGGAGCTTACTCTCGCCGCCGGTCTCTTTGAGAAGCTTTTCCAGATGCAGAGCCGAAACCGAAAGTGAGGTCGACCGGGTTTTCGGTCCGTAAAGCACCGCAGGGACCCTCAGATCCTGGCGCACGGTCCGCGCGGCGCCCTTTCCAGTCCTGTTTCTTGTTACCGCTTGAATTTCCAGAGCCATTCCTTATGCCTCCTGATGTATTCGACGCTCAACTTTGCTCAGAAAGACTCAGCCGGGAGCTTTCGGCAAAATTCCGGGCGCCGGGATCTCAAATTTCGTTGAATATGGAGCTTATCGATTCCTCAAAATGCACCCGTTTGATGACTTCGGCCAGCATGGGCGCAATGCTGACCGTACGGATTTTATTGCAGGCCCTCGCAGCTTCAGATAGAGGAATTGTATCTGTCACCATCAGTTTCGAGATGGGCGAGGATTCAATCCTTTCCACGGAAGTTCCGGACAGCACCGGATGAACGGCGCAGACCTCGACTGTCCCGGCCCCCGCCGCGTTAGCTGCCTCTGTCGTTCGCAAGACGGTCCGTCCCGTATCGATTAGATCGTCAACGATTATAACCTTTTTCCCTTTGACGTTTCCGACGATCTTCGGGTAGGCGCCGTTGCCATCGCGATAGTCCGTGAGGGCCAGATCAAGCTTGAGCCGGGAGGCGAAGGCCCTGGCGCGCTCGGCGCCTCCTGAATCGGGGGCAACCACGATCTCGTCTCCCTGTATCGTTTCTTTGAGTGCGCCGCTCAAAACAATCGTGCCAAACAAATGGTCCACCGGAATATCGAAAAATCCCTGAATCTGGTCGGAGTGCAGGTCAATCGTAATCACGCGGTCAGCCCCCGCTACGCTCAAAAGATCGGCAACCACTCTGGCGATAAGCGGGACCCTGGGCTTTTCTTTCTGGTCCTGACGGCCGTAGCCGTAGTAAGGAATTATCGCGTTAATCCGCCGTACGGACGCCCTTTTGAGGGCATCTATAATCACCAGCAACTCCATGAGATTTTCATTGACGGGCGGGCAGGTGGACTGGAGCACATAGGTGTCTTTGCCCCTGACGTTTTCGCCTAATTCCACCCTGACTTCTCCGTCAGAAAAACGGGTGATAAGAGCTTTGCCCGGATCTACACCCAGCCGCGAACAAACTTTATCTACAAGGGCGGGGTTGGAATTTCCGGCAAAAAGAGTGAGGCGGCTCCACATAATTACAATTTGCCTGCGCCAGTTTGCGTCCCTACGGAAAGGGTTTCAGCCCTTTCCGCACAATTTACCCGATTGCAAGCCGTTATAAAGTACAGACAGCCATGCCAAAGAAAAAAATGGCTGGGGCGGGAGGATTCGAACCTCCGAATGCGGGTTCCAAAGACCCGTGCCTTTCCGCTTGGCGACGCCCCAACGCAATATCCCGCTAATGCGGCAAATCAGAGCAAAGGCGCAATAAAAAGAGGCGCCCCCGGTCAGATCAATTTTGACGGCCGATTACTTCTGCAGCATGGACCCAGCAATCCGGCCAATCTTTTTTTGCGATGATTTCAGCATCTTCTGCCGCCTGCGCGGTCCTGAAAACTCCAAACACCGTAGGCCCGCTTCCGCTCATGGAGGCCGCTAGGGCGCCCTGGCGGATCAACCATCGTTTAAGTTCGGCTATGACCGGAAATCGGGGTATGGTAACCGATTCGAGATCATTTTCAATTAGATGCTTAAGTTGCCAAGGATGCTCACTTAAATCATTAAGATTAATTTGAGGCGAGTCTTTTGTCAATTTTAAACTTTGATATACCCAGCCCGTAGGTACAGTCATGGGTGGTTTTATTAGCAGAAGCCGATAATCGGGCACCTTGTCCGCAAATTGGAGCTTCTCACCTATCCCGGTTGCCAGGGCAGGTCTTGAGTGCAGGAAAAAAGGCACATCGGCCCCAAGGCTCAGGGCAAGTCTTTCCAGTTCGCCCGGGGGGAGCGTACTTTCGAAAAATGAGTTCAGGGCGACAAGAACGCCGCCCCCATCCGCGCTGCCACCCCCCAAGCCTGCGCCCCAGGGGATGTGCTTTTCAAGATGTATGTTCACCGCGCTCTTCGAGTTGCTGCTTTTCATGTAAAGATCAGCGGCGCGCCAAGCCAGGTTTCGGTGGTCGGCGGGTATTTCGGGCGAGTTACAGGTAATTGAAATATCCCCACCCCCGGGCCGGACGTCGATCGATATATTATCAAAAACCGAAATGGGCAGCATCAGGCTCGATATATCGTGATAGCCGTCTTGCCTTTTTCGGATCACCTCGAGCCACAGGTTTATCTTCGCGGGAACGCTGATCTTGAGGATCAAATCCGAACCGGTCCTTTGCGGGTGTCCCAACCGTCAGGTGTTTGCGGACGGATACCCGCTATTTGTCTGATTTCTGTATGTAGCGCATCCGAAGATCATAGAGCACGGACTTGAGAAGCCTTTCCTCATCCTGGTCGAGATTGCCCTTGGTTTTCTCCTGAAGCATGCCCAGAGTGTCGATAATCTGCTTTGCGAT
The DNA here is from genome assembly GCA_900290385.1 of Syntrophobacter sp. SbD2. Next base: position 6,621 of record OMSV01000134.1, read on the forward strand.
GGGCAAATCAAGCAGCGTCCGATTGGTTTCCGGCTCCGGAATTTCTCCCAGGTGGACCAGTGCCGATGAGCTAAGGGAGAAAATGAAGGTGGCCAGGGTAACTTCGGGCAAAGGGGCCCGTGCTTGTTCCTCCTGCCTGTCGGAAGCCTCTCCGGGGCTGGCGCTCTTTTGTTCATCCGCTACGGAAGCCGCTTCAGACTGGGGTCCCTGCTTGTCTTCTTCCGCTTCGGCCCCTTCCGCGAACCTTCGACGGTCTTTTATCACAAATCCCTGTTCTTCTTCTTTGTCTGCCATGGCGCTTTTACCTCCTAAATCAATCGAGTGAATTAAAGCTCGATTGCCTGGACAATGTCCACATTATCCATCGCAAGCAGCTCTTCGATGACTTGCGCGGGAACGGGGGTGTCAGTGCGCAGAAAGATAATGTTTTGTCCGCGTTCGAGCACCTGCCCGACATTCATAAGCGAAATATTTATGAGCGAAATATTTATGTTGTGGCGTCCGAGGCAGGTGCCGATGGCGCCTATAGTGCCCGGAGTGTCGATATTGTGGATCAGCAGCAAATGCCCTTCGAGTGCCGCTTCAAGGCGGAAGTCGTTGATCCGGACCATGCGCGGCTCTTTTTTCCCAAGTATGGTCCCCGCAACGAAGTTCTCTGACTGTGAAGTCTGTACATGAATGCTGATCAGGTTGGTAAAGTCTTCGGCCTCGCGACGGACCGACGTGGTCACTCTGATATTGCGCTCCTTCACGTGGATAGGGACGTTGACGAAGTTGACCATGTCGCCAAGGATCGGTGAAAGCATGCCTTTTAGGATGGAAATGCTAAGAGGTTCCGTTTCCAGTGAAGACGCATCACCGACGAATTCTATGGATACCTTCTGTATGGCGCCCTTTGTTATCTGAGTCAGCACGCATCCGAGCTTTTCGGCCAAAATCAGATAGGGACGCAGTTTGGACAGCACTGTGCCGTCAATATTAGGAGCGTTTACAGCGTTGCGGATCGTCCCGCGCGTCAAAAAATCTGCTATCTGGTCTGCAACCGCGATGGCTACGTTNNTATCCGTAGGGGGCTCTATAGCAAACACGTCAAGCGCAGCCCCGGCCACGACCCCCTGTTTGATTGCCTCATAGAGGTCCTGTTCGTTTATGATTCCTCCTCGCGCGCAGTTGATGATGAAAGCACTGGGTTTCATTTTCCTGAAGGCATCGATATTGAGCAGGTTGCGGGTTTCGGAAGTCATAGGGGTATGAATTGTAATGTAGTCCGATGACGCCAGCAGCTCATCGAACGTTACACCCCGGATGCCCAGAGCGTCAATCACCTCGGGGTTTATGTAAGGGTCGAATCCGATGACCTGCATCTTGAGGCCCTGGGCGCGTTCGGCCACTACTCGTCCGATCCGGCCGACACCGATGATTCCAAGCACCTTGTTGAAAACTTCCTTGCCCTTGAAGCGTTTCTTCTCCCAGGCGCCACTCTTTAGAGAGGTGGAAGCTTGCGGAATATTGCGGGTAAGAGCAAGCATCATGGCTATGGCGTGTTCGGCTGTGGTTATGACGTTGCCTTCCGGGGTGTTCATTACCACTATGCCGCGTTTGCTTGCCGCTTCAATATCGACGTTGTCAAGCCCTATTCCGGCGCGTCCTATGACTTTCAGATTATGCGCATTTTGCAGCACCTGGGCGGTAACCTTGGTCGAGCTCCGGATAACCAGCGCGTCGAACTCCTTTATGACCCGCCTCAATTCTTCGGCAGACAGTGTTGTATTCACTTCCACTTCGAAGCCGGGAACCTTCGCAAGTTTTTCGATCCCCGATTCGGAAAGGTTGTCGCTGACAAGAATCTTCATCTATTTCTCCTGAAACATATAATGCATAATAAAGCCAGCATTATTGACCCCTTGGCGCCAAAAATCAAGAGGCCAAAAGACCTGCCGCCTCTCAGCCCCAACTCATTGAGAAGCGCCGCATGCCGCTCAAATCATCGGGTGTTTTCAACAGCGGCCAGATCACCGCATTCTGCTCCAGTGATCAAGTCTTTATTCACACCATTCACACCTGTCACACCGGCGATATATGAGGTCTCTTTGAACTCTTCGACCTTGATTTCAGGTACCCGTGCAGACTGGGCTTTCATTTTTCCGGAAAATTCCCTAATGCTTTGAACTCTTCGACCTTGATTTCAGGCACCCGTGCCCCTCCAGTGATTGCGCCGCTGACTGGTGACGAAAGCGACATAGTCATGTCCTGCGTCGCTTTACCAGTAAGAATTCCTCGAACTTCTACCGATTTACCATCCATCGTTTTCGCCATTTGCTCGCCACGAGAATCCAGGAGGATACTGAATTCGCCATTGATAGTCTTCAAACGTGCGTAGGTTTGTTTAAATTCAACTAGCCCAACAGCATGCACCTCTTGTCCCTCAACGAGCGACGCATTTGTATCAAACGGCGCTCTCGCTGCGTATTCCACAGCAGATGGCATCTGCCGCCCCGCTTTTTTCAATTCCTCGTCTATTATGCTCCTAAAGTTATCGGGCGACAGGCCGCCTGCAAACAGAGTCCCGTTGATGATAAATGAGGGGGTCCTGTCTATTCCAGCCTGAATTGCTTCGCGCTGGTCCTTTTGCACCAGGGCCTTATATTTTGAATCCTGAAGGCATTGGGCGAAATTCTCCGGGGCCATTCCAAGCTGGGCGGCATTGCGTGCCAGGTTGGCAGACGACAGATCCTGTGCTGTAAACATGCTTTCCTGATACTGCCAGAATTTGCCCTGCTCCTGGGCGCAGTGAGCAGCTTCGGCTGCCGTGAAAGCATCTTTATGCTGCCTGAGCGGATAGTCCTTATAGATCCACCGGACCTTATCACCGTAAACGGCCCTGATCTGTTTTACCACCTCATGGGTCGATCGGCAGGCAGGGCACTCGTAGTCGGAGAATTCGACTATGGTGACCGGCGCATTCGAAGGCCCCAAGGTGGGAGCGCCCTGAATGTCGATTGTTATCCTGGGCGGATAGGGCACGGGCACAAGAATACGGACGCCATACTTGGACCCGAGGCCATGAGCGTAATTCTTGATGACCTGGGATATTTTCTGTTGTTCCAGAAAAGTCCTTATCTGCTGTCTCAGATCCGGAAGGGTTCCCTTATACTCCTCGAACTGTTGCTGGTTGTCCTGGATGTATTTGTCGATTTCAGATTCTTCAACCTTCGTAGAACCGGCAGAGGTTATTTGCTCCACGAGATCGTCCACCGTTTTTCCCTGCTGTTTTGCTTCCTTCTGGAGGACCATTTCAATTACCAAATCTTCCAGCTTTTCCATCTTCATCCGGTAGATCTCTCTGCGCGTCTCCATGAGTTGTGCGCCAAGAAGCACATCGAGCCGCTTGTTAGTAATGACCTCATCGCCCACCATGGCCGCAATCCCGGCATCATCGGCGCCCAGGGCCATCATAGCGGGGCCGGGCAGAGTCTTTGGCGCGGAATGTGATAGACCGTTCCCGAAAGGGGCCCAGGATAAGAAGCCCACGAAGAAAAGAAGGGCCAGGGTCGTTTCCTGCCAAAAAAACTTTTTTCTAAACGTAGCTATAAGCAGCAGGAGGATAACGGCGGCATTAGCCGTGCAAAATACGCAGGGGGCTTTGAGCTGAATCATGAGCAGAATGAGAAGAGCTTCCACTCCGGCAGCGGGGCCTGCGATCCATGTGGCCATCTCATGCCTGAACAGGGCCAACATGGCTACGACTGAATAAAACACTGCGCCCAGCAGCCACAAAGGCATACGCAGAAAATGAATTTCGAGGGTATCTTTGCATGCGCTCGGGCAAAGAGATCTAAGAAATAGGATACTTTCGTGATATCTGCTCATCAAGGATACGGTCAGCCCGGCCAGGGCAATGAGCAGCAAAAGGATGTTTGTTTTCCTGCTATCGGCAAATAGAGGTATTTCCAGCCTGTCCGGTTTGGTTTCTATTATTCGAGGGGACATGAATCCACGGTCTCCATAGGTCTTGAAATCTCAAAGCCAATCTGACTTATGAGAAAAACCCCTTTTTCTTTGGATCCAGCTCTTTGAGGTCCTCATTGATCTCATCAAGTTTCGAGGGCGAGTCTGTGATAAGGGATTTTGCCTTTTTAAAGTGCATGATAGCGAGTTCTGTGTTGTCTTTGTGATAGTAATAGCGCCCGAGATGGAAGTGCGCCGGCCCCAGCTTGTCGGCCTGTCCCAGGATCACGCCGAGCTGATAGTCCACCTCCGGGAACATAGGCGCGAGCTCTTCTATTCGCATCAAATGCTCGATGGCTTCATCTTTTTTCCCCATATCCATCAACACCAGGGCCAGCCTGAAGTCAGCGATTGAGGAGGAAGGGTCGATCATCAGGGCTGACTCCAGGGTGTTTTGCGCCTCCTGGAGCTTGCCTATCCTGTGGTAAGCTTCTCCCAACGAGCTCAGAACAAAAGGACTGGTCGGCATGAGGTGAGCGGCTTGCCTAAGCTGCTCCACCGCTTTGGACCATTGATTTTGCCTTAGGTAGAGACGCCCCAGCCCGAATACGGCCGCATTGTCACCTCTTTTTATCCCCTCCTGGAAACGGTCAAAAGCTTTTGTCGGGTCGGTATAGTCCGCTATAAGGGTAGCCTGCATGACTTGGAAATCCCCGGTGGGGGGTTCCACCGTTTTTCGGGATGAGGCCTTCCGTTTTTTGACCATCTCATTCAGGTACTGTACTCGTTCACCAACGGCCGGATGGGTGGAAAGATAACTGGGAATCGTCGAATTTTGCAGCCACGTGCAGTCCATCAGCTTCTGCATCATAGCGGGCATGTCAGCAGGATCGTAACCTGCCTCACAAAGATACCCGAACCCGCGCATGTCGGCTTCGGTTTCGTGTACCCGGCTGTACTGTAACGCAGCGGCCTGGGCGCCGGCCACGCCTCCGACCGCAAGCCCCGGGGCCCCAAGAAGAATACCCGCGATCATGCCGGCTATCATTCCAACGCTCAGAATCTTCGCCTCGTCTATGGATCTCTGAAGGTGCCGCGCCGTTATATGCCCCAATTCGTGGGCCAGAATACTTGCCAGTTCGCCTTCTGAGGTCATCATTTCAATCAAGCCCCGGTAAATGAATATATAGCCGCCGGGGACCGCGAAGGCATTCGGAACCGGTGCATCAACCACGAAGAATTGGAATTGGTAAGTGGTTATGCCAACTTCTTTGGCGACTCGATTACCAATGTTTCTTACATAAGTGAGAACTTCGCCGTCTTCCACAAATGGCATCGACTTGTGGATCAACCTGACGAACTTTTTGCCCAGATCTTTTTCTTCGCTAAGAGAAATTGCGCTTACCTGGCCTCGCGGGCACAGGATTACGAAGATGAAAACAAACAAAGTGAGGGCGATCAGTCCCTTTTTTAATTTCCTTCCGGAAACTGATGTAACAAACATACAAGTAAGCCTTCATCAATTTTCTCTAGGTATGGTTTCGTTCGACCCATGCTCCCACTCCACTCTGGGAGCCTCGGACCACAAGCTTTCCAGGTCGTAAAAGCAGCGCACGGGTTCGTAAAAAACGTGGATGATTACATCTCCATAATCCATAAGGACCCAGTGGCCTTCTCGTTTTCCCTCGATTCCGAGTGGTTTGAGTCCCTTGGTTTTGAGTTCGTTTTCAATGTTGTCGGCGATCCCCTGGACTTGCCTTCCGGATTTTCCGCTGCAAATGATAAAATAGTCAGCAAAGGAGGAAAACCTGGAGACATCCATAATAACCAGATTGAGGGCTTTGAAACCCCACGCCTCCCTGGCGCACAGGATGGCTTTTTCCTTACTGCTCATCTCTATGCGGAGATCTTTGCCCTTTTGTTCAGCTCCCGAGATACCCGGATCAGGCATCAGTTTTCCTTGCAAGTTCGCAATGCGGCCTGCCTAGGGCCTTTGGATATAACCCATTTTCCGCAATATAACTCCATACATTATCGGGAACCAGATATCGCACGGATCGCCCTTCGGAGGCAAGCTCCCTTATCCTGGTCGACGAGATATCCATCCTGGTATTTGCGATGCTGTACACCGAACAGAGCACTGGATGCCGGATTTCTCGATTTTCAGGAACGATTCTATACAATTCGGATACTCTCTTGGACACAAATTGCAATATTTCATTTTCGCAGCACTCGGATCTGCAAAGCACGACAATGCCCGCCAGCCGAAAAATTCCCTTGAACTCATACCAGGTATCCATTTCAAAGAAAGCGTCGGATCCGACCAGGAAGAAAAGTTCGGCCCCGGGGTTTTCCTCGCGGAGCTGTTTGAGCGAATGCACAGTATATGATTTTCCGGGCATCCGCTTCTCGAGGTCCGAAAGCCGAAAACGCGCATTGCCGGCAAGGGCAAGCTGAAGCATGCGCCAGCGGTTCTCGAAAAGTAGAATTTGCCTGGCTGGTTTGTGGGGAGCAACGGCAACCGGCACGAAAAGCATCTCATCTAGTCCGAGTATATCCAGGGCTTCCTGGGCTGCCCTCAAATGGCCCAGATGAACGGGATCGAAAGTCCCTCCAAATACGCCCAGCCGCAGTGGCATTGGCTCTTCTCCAGTCCGTCAGCCGCGCAACTGGCCGTTGCCAAAGGCAATGAATTTGGTTGTCGTAAGTTCCTCGACACCCATAGGGCCGAAAGCATGGAGCCGCGAAGTGGAGATGCCAATCTCGGCCCCAAGGCCAAGCTGAAAGCCGTCATTGAATCGTGTCGAAGCATTCACCAGGACAAGGGAAGACTGTACCTGCCGGATAAAACGGTGCGCCCGTTCGAAGTTTGACGTAACAATGGCTTCGGTATGTTGAGAGCCATATCTGGTGATGTGGCGGATAGCTTCGTCCATGTCCGGCACTATGCGCACCGCAAGAACCAGATCGAGGTACTCGGCGTACCAATCCTCCTCGGTAGCGGCGGCGCAATTGGACACAAGCGTCCGGGTCCTTTGGCAGCCGCGTAGCTCGACGCCGTTACGCCGAAAATTTTCGGCCATTTCGGGCAAAAAACTTTCCGCAATCGCCTCGTGAACCAACAATGTTTCCATTGCGTTACAGGTGGCGGGCCGCTGCACTTTGGCGTTGAGGCATATATCTCGGGCCATCTCCAGGTCCGCCTCAGAATCCACGTAGATGCTTTAAGACGGGCATCCTCGCGTGTTTAGTTACAAAGCGTATAAGATCTTCTCCCCCGCGCGGGATCATGACATCAACATATTCCTCGAGACCCAGCAGATCGAGCACTGCCTGCCGGTCGGTGGTCTCGACAAACTGGACGGCGTCTTCGGGGAGGCCGGCTTGCTTGAGCGACTCCCTCAAAATCTCGGCAAGGCGGATGTTGGAGTGAAAAGCCTCGGACCCTCCACGCAGGATTACAGCGTTTCCGGCCTTGATGCACAGCGCCGCTGCGTCCACCGTGACGTTCGGGCGTGATTCGTAGACGATTCCGATCACGCCGAGAGGAATGCGCATCCTCCCGANNAGGGCGTGATTCGTAGACGATTCCGATCACGCCGAGAGGAATGCGCATCCTCCCGACCTGCAGACCGTTGGGCCGCGTCCACATCCGGGTTACCTCGCCGACCGGATCGGGCAGCATCGAGACCTCTTTAAGGCCATCGACCATCTCCTTGAGGACTTTTTCGCTTACAACCAGCCGGTCTATTTTTGCCTTTCCAAGCCCCTTGATCTCGGCCTGTTCGACGTCTTTGCGATTGGCGGCGCCGATGGAGTCTCGCTCGCGTTCCAGGGTTGCAGCCGTCTTCTCGAGAAATTCCCGTTTCTGATTGCTGTTTGCCATTGCCATGAGATGAGAGGCTTCACGGGCTTTTTTGCCCATCTCCAGGATTTCGTCCTGCATAAATTCCTCCGGTTTCAATTTCCAACTCGTTAGAAGGTCTCACTTATGAGAACGAAATTGTCCCTGTGAATCACCTCATCGGAATGCTTGTATCCGATAAGCTTTTCGATTTCGTCGCTGTGGCGGCCTTTTATGTTTTCGATCTCGGTCGATTTATAATTGGTGAGCCCTATGCCTATCACATTTCCGTCCTTGTCGATGCACCGCACCGGAGCGCCGACTCCGAAAACGCCCCTCACTTCCCTTACGCCGATGGGTAGAAGAGACCGGCCCCGCTTAATCAGGGCCGTGACGGCCCCATCGTCCAGGGTAAGTTCACCGGCAGGTTTGGGCAAGTTAGCAAGCCAGACTTTCTTGCCCGAGTAAGCACGCTCCCTGGGCACAAACAGCGTGCCCAGTTCTTCACCGTCAAAAAGCCGCAGGAGAACATCTCTTTGCTTTCCAGCAGCGATTATCATCGCAATGCCCAAAGCAAGGCATTTGCGGGCGGCGTTAACTTTGCTCAGCATCCCGCCGGTACCTGCCGAACCCGGCTCCGGAGTGGCGGAGGCGAGAATCTTGGCGTCCACCCTGTGAACCACTGGAATCAGTTTGGCGAAATCATGGACCTTGGGGTTACGGTCGTAAAGTCCATCAGTGTCGGTGAGGTTTATAACCAGGTCCGCCCCGACTAGGCCGGCGATAAGCGCCGAAAGGTGGTCGTTATCTCCGAACTTGATCTCTTCTACGACAACGGTATCGTTCTCGTTGATAATTGGCATGATTCCCCAGGAGAGGAGCGTCTCGAGCGTATTGCGCGCATTGAGATAACGGTGGCGGTGAGCGAGGTCCTCACTGGTGAGGAGTACTTGGGCCACACGCAGATCGTACTTGTCGAAGGCGACCTCCCAGGCTTCCATCAGCGCCCCCTGGCCAACGGCCGCAGCCGCCTGCTTGTGCGGAATAGTCCGAGGGCGCTCTGTGAGACCCATTTTGTGCATGCCGGATACGACCGCGCCTGAGGATACGACGAGCACATCCATGCGGGCGCTGCGTTCACGGAGTTCGGCAATCTGGTCGCTAATCCGGTGAATCATGGCCCGGTCAAGCCCTTTGGGCCCCGTCACAACGGCGCTGCCAACCTTAATGAGAACACGCCTGCATCGGCTTAATACTTTCGTCCGCTCCTGAGAGTTGTACATAAGCTGGTTCGGTTCTACGATTGAATGTCAGAGAATTTCAAACCGTTTAAACGTAAAATTCCAAAGGTGATAATCATATTCCCAAAAGCTGCTTTTTACAATGAGTTCAAGGAAATGAGTTCAAGGAATTTAAAAAGAACCTCGAAAACCTGATATTTTTCACCGTGACAGGTAAGGGGTCTTTCCCGCGCATGCCCGGCAGATCGCCCCATCGTCTATCGGATAAGGTTCTCCGCAAAGGTTACAGCAGCCAATGCAGCTCCGGCGCTTGCCAAGCAATTGAGGCTTAACGAGGACGGTGTCAATTCTGTAGAGTTCGGGCCCCGCCTGCCTGATTTGCTCCAGAAGGAGTTGGCCATCCTGCTCCCGCTTCTCTTTGAGCTTGAAAAGCCATGCCTCCACTTCCGGCCAGGCCCGAACTTTTTGAGCATCGACAAAGACGCGGACACCTTCCCCGCTGTGCTTGTCATAAAGGCTCAATGCAAACCGCCCCAGGTTGATAATTTTCAACCGGCCGTTTCCGATCGTGCATGGCGTGAGCAATTGCACGGCGTCCGGGAGGCAGTTTCTCGTTTCGGAAATCGCCTCAAACAACACCCCACCCGGCATGCGGTTAAGGGCAAGGTCCACCATGACCCCTCCAGCCGCCAAACCGGGCGCGGTGTAGCCGTGAAAAGACTTCACCACACTCAGGTATTCCTCGAAAGAATATGGTCCTATACTCATCATTGCTTTCGTATTCTGCAGGGAAGGTTTTTCAGGTTTGGCGTCCCGAACTCCTTTCCCAGCTTCCCGATAGAGGTGAGCATATTGAAGTTCGATTTCCGCCACTCGAACTGCGTCGCCGCATCTCCTTCAGGGAACCACCATCCCAGGTCCGCACTGACCACTCGCGGGTGCACGATGTCGGTAACCCGTGCCGTTTGAATGATCTCGCCGTAGTTCGTCGCAATGATGACCTGGTCACCGTCGCCGATCCCATAAGCCGCAGCCGTGTCGGGGTGGATCTCAACGATAGGGAAGGGCCTCTTTTGACGAAGCTTCTTCATCCATCGATAGGAGGAAAGGAGATAATAGCGGCTCTTGGCGCTGATCAATATCAGCGGGTAATCGGGATCATCCTCTTCGGGCAGGCCTGTGAATTCGGGGAGCGGTTTCAATTTGAACTTCTCCGCCGTGCTTAACTTCAGTTCCACCTTTCCCGTTGGAGTGCGGAAGCCCTTCTGCTCATAGAGCCTATAACGATCAGGCCCCTTTAGAAACCCCTTTGCGGCGAATTCAGGGTAAGTAAGGCCCGCTGGTCTGACAACATCTTCCAGAAAGTCTTCAAAATCATCGTGCCAATATTGAGGCCCGGAGATCCGCTTTCCCAGTTCATTGATGATTTTCATGTCGGGCCAGCACTCTTGCGGTGGATCGACGATTTTCGGCCGGGCAAGAATCATCCCATGTCCGATGCCGTAGTGGCCTATATCGTTCATTTCGTATTGGTGCGCCACTGGAAGAACAATATCAGCCAGGGATGCGGTAGGCGTCATGAAAATCTCCGCCATAACGACAAAATCGAGGTTCATAAACATTTCGTAGGTGAGCGCGCTGTCGGCCCAGGCCACCAGGGGATTGGTGCACATACCGTAGTATCCCCTGACCGGATAAGGTTTGCCATCAAGCACGGCTTTTCGGAAATAGGCCGGCGGTACAGTCATCAGTCTTGGAATGACTCCATTGTAGGCGCCGATCATCTCATTGCGCTTGTCCGGAATGAGGTCGGCCCGTACGAATTCGCCAAGCCCCATAATTTTCGGCTCATGGGCATTTATATTACCGCCGGGCACTTCGAGATACCCGCAGATTGCCATGAGGCAAACCAGGGAGCGGGCAGCGTCGAAAGCATTGACGTCATGCTCGATGGGGTTACCCCACTGCAGTGCGGCCGGTTTCGCCTCAGCATAAAGCCTTGCGGCCTTGCGTATCAGGCCGGCCGGGACCCATGTGATGTCGGAGACTGTCTCCGGGCTGTAATTTTTCACATGCAGTGCAAGGTCTTCAAAGCCGTAGGTATGGTTTTCAACGAACTTCTTATCATAGAGATCTTCCGCGATGATGACGTGCAAAAAGCCCAGAGCGAGCGCTTGTGCGGTTCCGGGACGAAGTTGCAGCCACAGCTCGGCCCTCTCGGCAAGATCTGTCCTGCGGGGATCGACCACAATAAGCCTGGCGCCTTTTCTGAGCTGTTCCAAAGTGAGACTGGCTATCTGCCCTTCTTCGTTGGTGGACAAAACGTTACTGGCCCAGGAGAGGATGAGATGGGTCGGGTTGTGCAGATCGGCGACGGGGTAAAAACCGCAGGTGTGGATGCCCGTGATCTCCCGCGGGGCATGGCATACATCCTGAGATGCGATAACATTGGGGGAACCGAAGACATTGGCAAGCCGGATCAGAACGAAATGCTCGAGGCCCTTGGGCATCCCGACGCCAAAGCCAACTGCCCGCGCTCCGAAGCGCTCCTTGATCGCAAGAAGGTTCTTCGCGGTTTCAGCGAGCGCTTCATCCCAGGAAATTCGCTGCCATTTCCCCTCGCCGCGTCTCCCCGCACGTTTGAGAGGATAGCGAAGACGGTCAGGGTGATTGAGGCGATCGGGCGACACCCTTCCTTTGTAGCAGGTGTACCCCCTGTTTAAGAAACCATCCGGATCTCCTTTGACCCGAACGATCTTATTATCTTTTACACCTGCCAACAGGGCACATCCACCATGGTCCATCCGTGCACAATGGGTCTTGATCCATCGAATCTCTTCCGTCATATGTAACGAATCTCCTTCAGTCCCTGGCGATTGGCCGATGCATACCTTCAGGGAAAACCTGTATTGCATTTTATTTGCTGTGCGCCCATTTAGCAAGATGAGAGACCGCTTGCGAATGGCAAAGGTTTACACGGAGCAAAAGATATCCGGCAATCTGAGGGGTCCCGGTAAAAACCACGGACTAAGAGGCTTATTTACTGACAAGCCCTAAATTTCCAGCGTGTAGTTTTTCTCCTTGAAGAGCTTCAAGCACGCATCCACCGCCTCAGCGTCAAAAAGAACGCTTCGATTGATCTGGATTTCCTCAAGCGCATGGTCCAAGCTGTGGGCGGGCCTGTACGGACGGTGGGAGGCCATCGCCTCTACAACATCGGCCACAGTGAGTATTCGTGCCTCCTGGAGGATGTTCTGCCCCCGGAGACCTTGCGGATATCCCGAGCCGTTCATCTTTTCATGATGCTGGAGCACGATCTCGGCGATTGGCCAGGGAAATTCTATTGTTTTCAAAATATGGTGGCCGGCCTATGGGTGGAATTTGATCATCCCGAATTCAAAATCAGTTAATCGGCTCGGTTTGCTGAGAATCTCCGCTGGAATCTGGATTTTGCCAAGATCGTGGATAAGCCCGGCCATTCGGATTCCCTCGATCATATCCCCGTCAAGCCCAATTTCTTTGGCTATGGCGCACGCCAAACCGGCAACGCGGCGTTGATGGCCGGCTGTATAAGGATCTCTCATTTCAAGGGCCAGCGCCATTGCAGTAATGATTCCCTCCATCGTCTTTCGCAAGTGTTTGAAACTACGCGTTAATTGCCTGTTGATATACTGGATCTCCCACAGTAGATTTTTTTCTCTTGCGATTCGCTCCAATTTGGCCTTTAGTTCGCCCATTTCGAACGGTTTGCTAATGTAATCCGCAGCCCCGGCTTGAATGACATCGCTGTAAGAATATTCCGAGGAAAAACCCGTCATCATGATGAAATCCAGATGAGGATAGACTTCCTTGGCTTCCTTCATCAATTGCACGCCGTCTTTTCCCTTCATTCGTATATCCGAAATCACGATATCGAAATGCCGCTTTTTCAAAATCTCCAGGGCTTCGGGGGCGTTTGCCGCAATTTCAGATGCGTAGCCCAATCTCAAGAGAAATTGTTGTGTAATCGTTCGGAAACCCACGTCGTCGTCGACAAGCAGGACCTGCTCTATATTCGGCTCAGCCATCTACCCTCTCCCTTCTCGATCCAGGACACGTCTGGTAATTCTGCCCGCCTCATGCATAATCAGGGGTTTCATCATAACCTCCTGAATGTCGGCGGCTCTCATATTTTGCTCCGTCACAAGCTCACTGTAACCAGTGCACAGGATTACCGGGATATTCGGGCGGATTTGTCTCAGCTCGGCGGCAAGCTCCATTCCGGTCATATTCGGCATGGTTTGGTCGGTGACAACCAGGTCAAACTTGTCAGGCGCCGCTCGGAAGGCCTCGAAGGCCTCCACGGGGTCGACCGTAGAAAAAACCGTGTACCCGAACCGTTCCAGGGCCTGTTTTCCCAACAGGGCCAGTTCCGGCTCATCATCTACGAAAAGGATACACTCTCTGCCCATGGGTATTCCCTCCGGGACGGCATCGGGTTTGATCTCCACTTCTTTTACACCGGCAGGGAAAAAGACGCAGAAGGTCGAGCCTGCGCCCGGTTCACTGACAACGGTGATCGCTCCCCCATGGCTCTGGACAATGCCGTGGACCAGGGAAAGCCCCATTCCGGTGCCTTCCCCAACCCCTTTCGTGGTCAAGTAAGGCTCGAAGATTCTTTCCATCACCTTATCGTCCATGCCGCAACCCGTGTCGCTCAAACATATCCGCACGTATGACCCTGGGGGCAGCTCCGGCGGTCGGGCTGAATCGCGTGGGCCGAAATGGACATTGGACATGCTCACATCGAGGATGCCCCCTTTTTCGCGCATGGCATGGCCCGCATTGGTGCAAAGGTTCATGATGACCTGGTGAATCTGGGTCGCGTCGGCTGAAATAAGGTCTCCATCATCAACTGTGAGATCGATCTTTTGGCGAATCTCGATGGTGGAAGGCAAAGCAGAGCGCAGCAGCTTAAGCGCCTCTTTCAGAAGGGGCCCAACCTGCATGGGCAATCGTTCCTGTTCATGCGTGCGGCTGAAAGTCAGTATCTGCCGTACGAGGTCTCTGGCCCTTAAGGCCGCTTTGCGGAGGTGTTCCACACGGTCCCGGCTTTCGTCGCTTCCAGCAGATTCAATGAGTTCAAGGTCCGCATACCCAAGAATAATTCCCAAAATGTTATTGAAGTCGTGGGCGATCCCTCCTGCGAGCGTCCCGATGGCCTCCATATGCTGCGCTTGGCGAAGGTCTTTTTCAAGCTTCATCTGGCCGGTGATGTCCCGGTGGATGCTAACGTAGTTGATGACGGCCCCGGACTGATTACGAATGGGAGATGCCGTGACCTCCGATTCGTAAAACGAGCCGTCCTTTTTCTTGTTAGTGAGCCGTCCCGACCATACATGGCCTTCGGTGAGCGTTTTCCGGATAGCCCTGTAGAAAGCCCGGTCATGTTTATCGCTTTTAAGGATTCGCAAATGCTCACCTATAGCCTCCGTGCCCTCATAGCCCGCCATAGCCGTAAAAGCCGGATTGACATAGTCGATGATCCAATTTGTATCGGTTATGATGATTGCTTCCGCAGTTTGTTCGATCACTGTCGCCAGTCGCATGCGCTCTTCTTCAGCCCGTTTGCGCTCGGTGATATCACGTATTACCCCTTCGATTCCGAGGATTTTTCCCCGATCGTCTTTGCGGAATGTGCTTGTGGTCGAAACAAAAAGCGGCGAGCCGTCTTTTTTCTTGAGGGTTATCTCATAGTCTCTGACCACGCCGTCTTCCCGTAAGGCGCGCAGGAATCTTGCACGCTCATCAGGATACATCCACAAGCTCTCCACCTGCATTCCCTGCACCGCGCCAATTGAGTCGTATCCCAGGATCCCGGCCGCCGAGGGGCTGGCCATTACTATCTCGCCGCGCTCGTTCGTCCGAAAGAAAACGTCCTCCATATTCTCGATCACTCTGCGGTAGCGCTCTTCGCTCTCCCGCAGAGCATCTTCCACCTGCTTGCGCGCGGAAATGTCGCGAACGAAAACGAGGGCTCCGTCATTATCCTCATAAGTGATGGGGACCGCGGAAGTTTCAACATCGACAACCGTCCCGTCGAACGTGATGTATTTTTGCTCCGAAAGGGCAGCTTGTCTTTTCTCTGTCTTGAGAAAACGCATGCGCTCTTCTGCGATTTCGTGGCAGGAAGGATGGATTCTCTCCAAAACAGGGCTTCCGGTAAGTTGATCCTTTGTGGCGGCCCCTAACAGCTTAAGGGCAGACGGATTCACAAAGGCGAATAGGCCTTGCGTCTGAACGAAAATGGCATCGGGGGCGTTTTCCACCAGGAGGCGAAACCTGTCTTCACTTTCCTGTAACGCCTGCTCCGTCTGTTTGCGTTCGGTGATGTCGAGAATCGCGCCGATCAGCCCGAGGACACTGCCAGCGGTGTCCATGAACGTGGCCTTATGGATGACTACGTCATGCAAGGCCCCACATGCGTCTTTAACCTGCGAGTCGTAAATTTGTGTACCAGGGTTCTGCAGAAGTTCTGCGTCCTTCGCATGATATACCTCCGCCAGTTCCATCGGGTGGATGTCGAACACGCTCTTGCCAATGAGTTGATCACTCGTATTGCCGAAAAACTCCTCAAAAGCCCTGTTGAATCCGAGATACCTTCCCTCACTGTCCTTGTAGAAGACCGGCACCGGGATAGCGTTGAGCAGTGTTGCCAGAAATGCCTTGTTTTCCCTCAGCATATCCTCCGCCCGCTTGCGCTCGGTAATGTCCTCCACTGCGCCTTCATAGTAGGTCAGGCAGCGGTCTTCATCGAACTTCCTGGCTGCGTTGATCGTAACCCAGATTTTGGCGCCGTCCCGGCGGCGAAACTGCACTTCAAATCCAGCCACACTTCCCTGTTCGTACAATTGACGCTTGAATTCGGCTCGTTGCTCCGGGTAGGCGTAGAGTTGGCTTGCTATGTCCGTAACCTCCGCGATCAACTCCTCCGGGGACCCGTAACCGTATATGCGCGCAAGGGAAGGGTTGGCCATGATGAATCGCCCGTCTCCAGTGGCCTGAAAAATACCTTCGGCGGCATTTTCGAAAATAGAGCGGTAACGTTCTTCCGCCGACTGCAAATGAGTAAACAGCATTGCGCCCTGGAGGGCCGCTGCGGCGGTGCTGACAAGAATATTCAAACCCTTTACCTGCCCCAGCGTGAAGGTGTGGCGTCTTGTGGTATTGGCGTTCAGGACCCCGACAAGCTTGCCTCCCGCAAGCATCGGCATCGAAACGGCGGAGACGATGTCAGTGCGAGGGTGAAGGGGGGCAAAGCGCGGATCGTTGACCTCGCCCTCCAACCTGACCGGCTCGTGGCACTGGGCCACCCACCCGGCGATTCCCTTACCGAAGAGGACCCGTTTGCCCAGGAGTTCATCGCGCCGCTTACCCAGCACAGCGGCCACATAGATCCCATCGCCCTCGTCCGTGGGCAGCATGAGGGACACCTCGTCGGCATCCAGTTGTTTGAGCGCGGCTTCAGCGGCCTTGTTCACAAGGATGTTGAGGTCAAGGGAATACGCTATGGTCTGGCCCAGCTCGAAAACGGCCAGCGTCTCCCGTAACTGAACGTTTTCCATCCTGAGCCTGCGCACCTCAGCCGCGCGAGCCAGCACCGGCAGAAGCGCATGCTGTTTGAGCGGCTTGAGGACATAATCGAGCGCCCCTATCTTCATGGCTTCCACGGCCGTTTGCACCGTGCCCTGACCGGTCATCACGATGCCGGCCAGATGCGGGTCGATTTCGAGCGCCGCCCGCAGCACCACAACCCCGTCCATATCCGGCATGATCAAATCGGTCAGGAGCAGTTCAAAATTCTGCGTTTCGAGCGCTTTCAGGGCATCGCTGCCCGACGTGAAGGCGGCCGCCTCATAACCCTGCGCCGTAAGGGAGGAGCACAGGGCGTTGGCCAACTCGACTTCATCGTCCACGATGAGCACGCGGCCCAGCTTCTGCTCTGTCATGTCAATCGTCCCCGTTCAGGATCGTCAGCGTGCCGCCCTTAGGCATGGCGTCGCCGGCGTTGGCGATCAGGTTAAGGAAAAGCTGGCGCAGGTGCTGCCGGTCGCCCTGGATGATCGGCAGTTCATCTGCGAATTCGCGCACGACCGAGATGCGTTGCTTGCGAAGGTGGTAATGGATAAACTCCAGATTTATCGCAAATCATTGGAGCATTTACTAGTATTTTCTTCTATCGATATAAACGCTCTTTTTTCAAAACTGACACGGCAAAAGCGAAAATCACGCGTGAACGTCGGGCCGGGACGTTCGCCGCCTGGTGCGCCAGGCGCGGCATAAACGAGCTTAACCAGGTACTCGCCTTTCATGTCGCGGCCTACATCGAGGAGTTGCAGAAGAAAATCGCAGCACCCTCGGTCAAGCTGCAGCTCGCTGCGACCCGGATGCTTTTCGACTGGCTGGTGGTCGGCCAGGTCCTGCCGGTCAACCCGGCGAACTCGGTCAAGGGTCCCAAACATGTCGTCAAAAAAGGAAAGACCTCTGTCCTTTCTGCCGTTGAAGCCCGCGAGCTGCTTGACTCCATAGATACTTCTTTCCCTATTGGCCTTCGTGACCGGGCCCTGAACGGAGTATTTGCGAAACGGCGGAAAGCTTGAGGTGGCCCAGCAGATGGCCAACTGCGAATCCGCCCGCATCACGGGCCTATATGACCGCAGAAACGAACCAACACAGCCCTTGAGAAATGGGGCGCCAAAATCTTTGCTATTTTCGAATCATTTGTTTACTGAGTCGCTGAAAACTGGACTCTTTCGAAATTGGCAAGTAACTATGATGCAAATAAGGGCTGCCCCGCGCCCCTCGCGATGTAAAAATTTGAGGTTTTGGCATGCGATGAAGCTTCTCTCTTCACCCACCTCTCTTCACCCGTCACCGCCTTTTTGCCGCTTCTATTGCCGCTTCCGGTTGCCGTTTGGCAGGGCTAAATCTGTGTGTGGCATAATGGTGTCGGATTGGGACGAATCGAGGAATTTGACATTTCGAGCTCTGATGTTTGAAAAATGGACAGGCGATCGCGTTTCGGGTTTCCAAAGCTCAGGCAGGAAACGTGCAGAACCAAGCGAGGACCGAAGTTATACCGATTTGCGTTCAAGATAAGGTGATTTGGGAGGGCTTAAGCCCTCCCCTACGGCCTACCTCGGGGCCGATCGGCAGGGGCGGGGTTACCCCCCCGCTCGATCTTGAGGCTTCGCTAGGCGGACGCGCGGTGGACGAAGTGGACATGGTGAACGAGGTGGACCTCCGTCAGGCGCACACCCCGACGCACTGTGGACGCCGCCGCAGCGCCACGTAGATTTCGAGGCCCGCCATGTATCACTTGATACTTTCTTGAACACAACTTGGTATTAGAACAGCGTATCAGCGTGCTTGAAGAAAGTATCCGGATGGTGATGGTCGGCTTCCAAGACCCATGATCGCCTTTTCGCGGCTTTGCGTGAAACCTTCTATTTCTATCTCAAAATCCCGGTACGAATTCCTATTTTCGGCGATCTCAAGTATAATGAGCCTCCTGGAAAAGGGGGCTGATGACATGTTGGATATGAAGATGCAATCGGACGATCGGTTTGGCGCCGATATTTCCCTTCTTCAGTCGATTCTGGACTCCCTGGTTGTCGGAATCGTCTCGATTGACCTCGAGGGTGAAATCACCGTCTTCAATGAAGCTGCCGCCCGGCTCATGGGTGTTCCCAGGGAGCAGGCCCTGGGCAGACATCTTCTTGCCGTAATCCCTAACGCCGGCCTCATAAACGTGCTGCGAACGGGCGAGCCCGAGATGGGCCGCACGCAGTTGATCGGCCAGCGCACCGTGCTCACAAACCGCTCCCCGATCATTCACAGCGGGGTGATGATAGGCGCGGTCTCCCAGTTCCAGGACATAACGGAAATGGAGAAGATCTCGCGGGAACTCGACTCCACCAAGACGATCGTGCGCACCCTCGAGGAAATCCTGTCGGGCGCCGGAGAGTGGATGGTGGTCGTTGATGCAAACGGTGTCATCACCATGATGAGCGAGCATTACGCAAAGTTTAACGGGTCCACCCTCTCCCAGGCCGTGGGACGGCATGTGACCGAAGTTATCGAGAACACCCGCATGCATATTGTGGCCCATACCGGCGTGGCCGAAATGGGGGAAAAGCAGACCATCAGAGGCCGGGAGCTGATAGTGAACAGGGTCCCGCTGATGGATGCAGACCGGGTGGTGGGGGCCTACGGACGTGTAGTTTTCAAGGATGTGGAGCAACTCTATGAACTCGCCTCCAAGCTCAAGGTGCTCGAATCGAAGGTAAAGTATTATGAAAAAGAGCTGACCCAGCTACGTGGGGCACGCTACACCCTGGCCAGCATTGTTGGTTCCGGACAGGCGATCAGCGCCGCCAAACTTGAAGCCCTGAGGGCCAGCCGGACCGATTCAACGGTGCTTGTTTTTGGAGAAACCGGGACGGGCAAGGAACTTTTCGCGCACGCCATCCACGCAGAGAGCCAACGTCGCAGCGGGCCTTTTATCAAGCTTAATTGCGCGGCCGTTCCCGGCGAGCTTCTCGAATCTGAGCTTTTCGGTTATGAGGAGGGCGCGTTCACGGGCGCCAAGAGGGGCGGCAAACCCGGAAAATTCGAAATGGCCCAGGGGGGCACATTCTTTCTCGATGAGATCGGCGATATGCCCCAGACTATGCAGGTCAAGCTTTTGCGCGTCCTGCAGGAACGCGAGGTCGAACGGGTCGGCAGTACGGTGACCCGTCCGGTTGACATCCGCATTATCGCGGCAACCGCAAGTTCGCTGGAAGATCTGGTAAATGAGGGAAGCTTCAGAGCAGACCTATACTACCGAATTCACGTGATCCCGATTCGAGTACCACCCCTCAGGGAAAGGCGGGAAGATATCGAAGCTATAGCCGATAACTTCCTGGCCAGGCTATCAAACGACACAGGTGAGATCAAAACAATGATTTCACCCGAACTTATGGAAGCGCTCAAATCCTATGGCTGGCCGGGCAATGTGCGCGAATTGCAAAACGTGCTCGAACGGGCCGCCGCTATGACCAGGGGACAAACGCTTTTGCCCGAACACGTTCCCGAGTACCTTTTGCGCTCAATCCCTAAGCTGCGAGCCGGCATGGCGCCATGCACTCTTGCACACGCCAGGGCCGAGGCGGAACGCAAAACCATTGTTGCGGCCCTTGAGGCTGCGGCGGGAAACAAGACAAGGGCAGCCTCCATCCTGCAGATACATCGCGTGAAGCTCTATGAGAAGATGAAGCGGCACGGGATCCCGCATATAACCAATAAGGTACATGTACCAAATTAACTACACTGCGAGCAGAAGCAGCAGTGTGCCCATTCCTTAGAGCTACAGGCAATTTAGCCATTTCAGTTGTGTACCTTTTTAGATACATATTCTT
>OMSV01000144.1 GCA_900290385.1 Syntrophobacter sp. SbD2
ACTGAAAAAAGCGCTCCGCGCTTTGTGCCCTCGGATATGATCGAACCCACAACCAAGTGCCTGGATGAGTTGGAAAAAAGTATCACGGCGATCAAGTCGCGCGGATATCTGCACCAGCAAAAAATTTCGATCAATGAAGACTCGCAGCGATATTTGGAGCAGTTCAGAACGACATTGTCCGAATTGAGTTTGAAAGTAAGGTGACGATGAGAGAACGCGTTTGCGCAAGCTGCGGAAACCGGAGCATCTGATGGCAAAAAAACTAGATCAATTCGAGAAAGAAATTGGGTCAAAAATCTCTTCGGTGGAACGTAGTGCCGCCAATGCCGTCCGCGATCTTGAAGATATGACAAGGGATTACGATTCCTTCATAGATGAGAGGTCTCTTCCACACAATTACCAGACGACATCAAGGCGTGGACCGAAGGCGTCTATCCAGCAGGGGCTTCCCGGCCAGATAGACAGAAACCTTCAGGATTTTAAGAGCATGATCGAGTACATCCGGGAGCAGTCGCCCTCAGGTCTTTTTGATCTACTGACAGATACTGCCCGCATGGAATCCGGTGAGTTGAGCGAGCGGCAGAAAGGCGCCATGGGTGATATCGAGAAGTTATTCGAACAGCAGCGGAAAAATCTAAATCACGTGCGCCGTCAGATTGAATTTGGAAGTTTGGCAATCATGGCGGACTATCAGTGTAGGGCACGCGTCGGCGGTCAAGCTGCAAACGCCGGCTCCGAACAGGCAAACGGGGTTAGTGGGATCGATGCACTCAAGCGCAGGACTGAAGCGCTGGGAACATTCGTCCAAATTCTGGTCGGCAAACTTAAATCACTTCAGGATGCCTTGAAATAGCAGGACGAATCGATGGCAGTAAAAATGGTTCTCAACCGGATGAGGTCGTTATTTCGGTCGTTTACTGAACTGGAGAACACTGCCGTTGCGTTGGGGCTTCTCAAAGGTCTGAGGAAGTTCGCCGGATACCTCCGTAATTTCTATGAGCCAAGCCCAGCCGAATTTAGTTTCTTCCAAAAGCATGCGGTCTTCCAATTTTTCTCTTCTCGTATAAGGCGCCTGACCGGGTTTGTAAGGAGATTCCATCTTTCTTCCACCCTTGCATGGGTGTTGACTACCCTGGCCGGACTAAGTATAGGGGGTTATCTGCTGGGGCTAGCCGCATTTGATTTTGCTCACCTGGGATTCCGCTTGGTTGCCCTGTTCTGGGATAAGATCGTGCTTGGAATCTATTCAATAACTGGATTTCATCGAATATGGTGGATCGTCGTTTCAGGGATGATTTTTGCGATTATCTTCCTGGTGCGTCCCTGGGCAATACACCGTACCGGAGGGCGGGTCTCACGGTTACGCTTCCTGCTGGCAGGTTACCTTTTACTCTACACGCTTTACTTTGCCCTGGCTTGGCAGCTCCAGTATTATGTCTGGAATTTTTTTTGGGTAATTGCGCTTTTGCTCGGGCTTGCCTGTCATTTCCTATCAATTCTCAGCATCGCTTTGCTGTCGTGCTTAACGAACAGGTGCCCACCGCTCAACGAGCTGTATATTAAAGAAACGAAAAGCATAATCGACGAGGACTTCAGGGGCATACGCAAGTGGAGAAAAGATCCGATCCGCCGCCGGGACGCCCTCAGGGGCAAGGGGCAACGGACGGAGAGCGAGTGTCTGAAACAGATCTTCGGTTATTCCTCTTTCGGGCTCATCGTTTCTCGATCAGCGGTAAAGATTTTCGATTTCCTTCTTGGAAGCTGGGTGAAGAAGGTTTTTCGACTTCAAGAGCGCGGAATGGGGCGTATAGATTCCATGAGGCGCTTGTTCGTAGGCTTTGCACGAGTAGTTTCCATGGGATGGCTTTTCGATCTGTTGTTCAGGGAAGAGCATTATGTAATGCACTTCGATATGGTGCTTTCAGACATGATGGCACAAGAACACGCCAGGGCGTGGGCGGCGATGACTGAGGAAGCCCTTCACCCTGCGTTCGACGCCACCTGCGAGCCCGGGATTTTCATTAACGTAAAGGCTGACCAAGAATGAAAGACCAGCGGCTTTCAGATGGCACCGCCCGCTTTATCTATCTAAAGATGCTCGCCTGCGAGTTTTTCCTCAAAATAGGCGAGTCCAGCCTGCTGTGGCGGGCATTCATCGAGGCTAGCAACCTGCTGGATCACCTGGATCTGTGCCATGAATTGCAGTTTATCGGGCTTCAGCCGCAGGAGGAATTGGAGTGGATCAAGGCAAACCGGGATGAAACGGTCAAAATGACAATCGATATCCAAGAGCGCCTCGTCGAAAATCTGCATGGGAACTCCCAGATCGATCCCGCCATCAGGGATTTTAGTGAGCACGTTGCATGCTTTATAGGTTTTAGGTCATGTCTTAACTCGATCCCCCCGGCGGGTCAAAGCCCGGATATCAGGGAGAACCGCAAGGACGATTTTTTTGATTGCATCCGAAGTTTCAAAGAAGTGAGATCGAAGATCGCGAGTGATCCTTTAGATCGGCTCTTTCATGAAGCCGCAAAGGAGATGAAAACCTTTGGCATAAGCCAAGCCGAACTTACAGGGATGATGCGTCGGATCACTTTCTCAGACAGATCGCTTTTGCAAAATAGGGGTATATTCAGGATCAGCCAGGAAAAACGTCACATGGTGTATTCGAGATCTGCGGCACGGAAGGTTCCACCAGGCGTTTATGTAACGCCCGCTCTGGACCGGTATCTCATTGCCCGCGACCTCCTTCTGGATACCCAGCGAAGCTGGGGGCGCTTTGTTCCGCTGGAATACAATCATTACATCATTAAGTACTATGAGGAGCCGCATTACTGGGATAGCAGGCACCTCTACATGAACCAGCAGGATTATTTGCGATTGGGGTTTGCATGTTATCTGTACGCAATGGAAATCGGAAATTCGGACAGGTACAGTCGAATGATTCATCGGAAGTCTATCGATGCGATCAGAAGATCTCATACATATTTTCCCGTTGAACTGGGGGAGACATTATGGGGTATTTGAGGGGTCTTCAGCGTCGCCTTGAAAGAAAATCGAAGGCGCCAGGCCCAGTCGAAGGCCTCAATATCCGTACTTCTTTTCTGCGGGAGACGCCCTCGCAGGTGGGGCTGAGCATAACCGGATTAAAATTGTTCGTTATCATCGGGATAGCTCTGCTCATCACTTTCACGTGGCTTGTGCTCACTATTCCCAAGTACGACTATATTGTGGAAAAACGTCTGGGAGACAACTACAGGGCCGTTTTTTCCAAGGATCCACCCGACCGCCCCCCCGGACCGAGTGCTCACGAAGGTCTTTATCGGCCCGAGGTTACCGACATGGACCAGGACGCCGCTACCGTCTACCTGGCTACAAGGGGGCACGGTATTCAGGCGCTTTCGAAAGGCAATTCGCTGTGGAAAACGTACGACGCCATTACATCGCGTGGAGAGCTGCAAAACGACATAATGCAGGTCAAATACAGGAATGAGGAAACCGGTAGACGAGTCTGGACACTTGGTTGCGACGGCAGCGTCACCCTTGGCAAAATACACACTTTCGGCATAGATTTTCAGCGCCTCTTTGCGTCCGGGTTCTGGCGCTACATCACAATGGATGACATAACGGCTGCGCTCATGGTCGGAGAAAGCCACGTTGTTTTTGGCACCTCCGGAAAGGGAGCCGGCGCATACAACACAGTCAGTCATACGTGGGCCGATTTTAAAGAATTACAGGACTTGAAGATAAAAAATATCTTTCACCACGAGGATACCCTTTGGTTTTTGACCGACCGCGGAGTTTTCGTCCACAAGGCCCAACAAAGCCAGAATTCGGATGTAAAGTTTGCGCACCTGTTGAGTCATCGCCTGGACCAGGTGGATCTTTCGGATCTTCGTGTATTCGGTCCTGATCAGGCAATTGCCTTAACCAGGGATCACGGCTTGTATTTTTACAAAAACGGGTGGTCAGAAAAACTACTCGGGGGCGAAGCAGTAGCAGGGCTCAGCCAGGAAGCGATCCGATTTTCGTTCAGTTGGGAGAACCTCATCGTGGTAATCGGCGAAAAATTCGGAGTCGCAGCCTATGACCCCGATAAGCGCAACTGGCGCATTCTTCTGAATGGACCGCTTGCCGCGCTACATGGCTGCGATCATGATGAACACACCGTTGCCCTTGCCTCGGAGGATGGTCTTTATTTTATCCGCAAATCCGGAGTGGACCATCTTCTTGCGGGCGATACCGTCCTTAAAGCAAGTTTGTGGGATGGCGGATGCCTCTATCTTTTGCGAGGAGACGGCGCAAAAGAGCGGGCTGGCTGGATAAGTCCCTCCGGAACCAGGACCATCCTTTTCTCGAACACTTCGTTGAACCTTCAGACTCAGCCCGTAATAACCACAGTTGCATTCCATGAAGGCCAGTTCTGGATAGGCACACAAAACAGCGGCATTATCCGCTATACCGTCCAGGGCCGTGTGATCGAACAGGCAAACGAATCCGATAAGGGGCAGATTCGCCAAGTAAAACGGCTCGAGGTAATTGCTGACAAGCTTTTTTTGCTTGCAGACGGGTTGCTTTACCGGCGGGATGAACAAAAGTGGGTTCTGTTGCGTGAAGGGGTAAGCGATTTCAAGGTTGAACCCAAGTCAGAGGTCCTGTGGGTCAAGACATCAGCAGGCGAGCTGCTATGGAGCGGCAAAAGTGGCGAAGAACCTTGGTTCTCCGGCAAGGGACCCGAAAAGCTGCAAACCGATGCTGCGCTCGCCGTTTTTTCCCCTCTGGGAGAAGATCCTAAAATTCTGTTCGCTGATCTGAGCACCCGTAAGCTTCACGCCTACCATCTCAAGCGCGCTTTATGGGACAAACCCCTGGATATTCCGGGAACTCACAATTTCACATCTTTTTCGCCCGCTCAAGACGCGCTCTACTCAGTGGGTCCAGGCGGAGCCTTGTACCGGAATGAGCAAGTCCTCCTCGGTGGATCGAAGCCCGAGTTCCCGCTCAACAATACCCTTTGGGTGCAACAGCCCGGCGGCCCCGACTCCCCGGTTGCTGTATATGGACCAGGGGCTCGCGTCGATTACGATCCAAAGACAGGCCAGTGGAAATCAAAGGGTCACTATCACTTTCTCCAAAACAACGAGGAGGTTGCGAATCTTTTCCCCATTCTGCCGGATGTGGGGGGCAAGTTGGTGCGAACTTCCACAGATCGTTTGCTGATTGTTGACACGGACTGGGAAAACGGAGTTCTGGTTAATGGGGGATCTGGAGAGCACTTTGATGGCGAATCCTTGTGGAATCTAACTGGGGATGGATCGGTTACAGGACAGCACATTGAAAAAAATCAGGATCGGAGCTTCAACATTCAGCAATCCGAATTCTTTTCGGGCGCCGCCCCTAACCTCTCCCATGTGCTCGAATCCTGGTATGCGGCGCCAAATCTTTATTTTGTGACAACTCAAACGTTTTCCGTATATGACACGAACACAAATTCATGGAGCAACAAAAGCCTTCCTCAAGACACACTGAAGGCCGAGGTCAATGGTTCCGCCCTGCAATTGGTCTCAAGAGACAAGATCCACAACCTTGCATGGCCATCGCTAACCGGAAAGTCTATTCCTCTGCCTCAAGGCGATTTCAAGAATCTGAACTCTGACGGCAAGGAAACAATAGTAACGGTCGGTGACGGAACATCGAGGAGAGTATTTTATCTCGCGAATAAGTCCTGGACGCAAATGCCTGGCAATCGGGCGGGTTTCAAAGGCGACCTCGGAGCGGTCACCCACCTCTTTGTGAATGACAATTCACTCTGGGTCTACGACCGGGATGGGACCGCCGGCCGGTACGCGGCAGGGAATTGGGAAAGTTTCCGGACGCCCGGGTCTTTCGAAATGAAAGCATTCTGGCGCGGGCCTAACAACGGTCTTTTCCTCGTTGGGAAAAGGAGTCGATCCGACCGGACAGATTTCCCTGCATGCTATCTCACAGAGAATTCATTTTCAATGCTCTATCCCCTGCCCTCTGCAGTGGCTGAGTTTCGCGTGGAACAAGAAAGATTTCTTTGGCTCCGGGACCCGGCCGGAGAGCTTTTTGTTTATGATCTCGCAAATCCTCAAACAGCAGGGCTTAGCATTAGCAAGGCGGTGTTTTCCGCCCAAAACGGGACCAAGTTTACCTACTTCTATGACTTCGTTAACGGCGTGTATGCCCGAACGGCCGTCAGCCCTGAAGACAGCGGATTTAAAGCAAGGATAGCCGCCGCAGAAATCACCGAATACTACCTGGAAAGATCCGCCAACAAGGATGAGATAGAAAGGATATACCTGCAGACTAGGCGCGGGATGTATGTTTTCGAAAAACGAGCGCAAGGGTGGTGGCTCGTTTCGGAATACCTCTCCATCGGGAAACTGCAAATAGATGATGCCATGGAGCGGATAGCTTCTCCCGGAGAACAGGTCGAACCGGGTACACTCCCGCCTGAAAAAGCCCACTTCAGTGTTTCGGTATCCGAGGAAGGGTCGTATCCTTTCATGAAAGCTTTGCACGGGAAGATCAAACCCGGGCGCTATGCCGATCAGGCGCAGGAAGAAATGCCGGGGAAGCCTGTATCCACCGAGGTGAGCGTTGGAGGGATCAAGGCCGTCCTCACTGCTTCCGGCCCAAAGTATTATGTATCTGCTCAGGCTGGCTCGACCATCGAGATTACGCACGCTGCAGGGCAGTTTGAAACGGATTCTCCAATCCTTGATGCCGCTCCCACGTCGAACGGCCAGTGGGCGGTCCTGCGTGAAAAGAGTTTTGCTCTTTATGCGGACCGAGGACTATCAAAGGTCGTCGAGTTCTCAAAATCTCTTAGGCCTTTTTCACAGTCCGCTTTCCTGGAAATCGTAGGGAGCGATCTGGTCCTGCACGATGAAGACGGCCTTTACACGCTTTCAACGCAAAAAAATGAGGTCCGGCCTTTCAAGTACACGGCAAAAAACTTCATCTATTCGGATGACGTTACGGCATTGAAGGTTGAGCGGAATGGAAGGACTATTTCTGCAAACGTTAACGGACAGCCCTTTTGGGGACAAAGAAAGCTTCCGGCAGACGAGATCCGGAAAATAGGCACCGAGAAATCGAAGCTTTACTTATTGGGCGGCCAGGGCCTGTGGAGCTTCTCAACTATGGGCGGCAAACTGTCCCAGAGAGTTCGCATCGATCTGCCTCACCGGGGCGCCGCGCAGCCTTCGTTCAAGTCATGTACCGATGGAACGCTAAGGCTCGAGTCGGATCGTAAGCTGTTCGCGATTTCATCCCAACGGAAAGAGGTTGGGATCGATGATTGCGCCGCTTCAAAAGTTGAGGCAAAAGAAAATGCATGGAAATGGCTCAGCGGACCCGATAGTAAGGGGCTGGTCTTCGAAACAGAAGTGGAAGGGAAGCCGCAGAGAGTTGATCGGCAGGCGTGTGACGGATGCGGTTTTCGCGACGACGTCTTCACCTGGGTGGCTGCTCACGGCGGCAAAGTGTATGCCGCGAATGGGCTTGGCGTTACAACCGTCTCGGCGGGCGGTAAAGAGAAGGTGTTTTTATCTGGAAAGCAGGTTGAGGAGCTAAAGGACTTTGACGGAACGCTTTTCTCACATTCAGGCGACAACTTGTATAGACTCAGCACGACGGGTGCATGGGAACCATATTCAAAATACTCTTCGAGCCGGATATTCGATCAGTTTACGCCTGTTTATTCAGACTGCCTGCTCAAGTTAGAGTCAAAGCACGGCGCAGTCCGAATCAGGACTTCCGAGGACCAGCCAGTTTATTGGGATTCTTCGCTCCGCAAGTTCAAGACGGATATTATCGCCGATTTCGCCCCATTTGGTGAAGAACTTTTCGCGATAAACAGCCAGGACGGCCGGGTGATCTCTTTTGATAGCGGGGGGAGCCGGACAGGGTGTTATATTGGGGCGGCGCATGTAAAAAAGCTGGATGTCTACGGCTCAAATCTCTACGCCATCGGCCCAGGGGAGGTTCGTGCCCTGAAGAGAACCGGGGCGGAGACACGGTTCGATGAGACAACTCCTATAGTCGATCTGCCCAGTTTCGGAGGGCTAGCTTTTCAGATAAATCTTCTCTCGGGAAATAATGAGGCGTCGATATTACCCGCTGCCGGGGGCCGAGTACTCGAGCGATACTGGTCGGAGGGCCGTTTTTCATTCGACACGGTCCACTCACTTGAAGGGGGCGATCTCTCATGGTGGGTATCGAGCGCCGCCGGGTTGATTGCACTGCGTGACAGGGAGACGGCCCCCATTGAGAAGATGTTCACGTCGCCGACCAATATGGAAGGAATGGCCCAAAAGGATGGTCGTCTGCATGTTCTTGCTGGCCGGGAGGAAAAACTGCTGGACGAGAAGAGCGAACGATTCATCGCGCCTGAGAAATCGGCTTTTACCAGGACTGTGTTCGATTTTGCCTCAACCGGTAAAGAAGGTGGTTATTCCTGGAGAGCGAGCGAGGTTGCACAGACTGACCCTAGACCCACTTTCCTGTTGAAAACTCAAAGCCACTCCGATCCGGAAGTTTTTCGCGAAGGCATCTTTGTTTGGGACTACGTTCTGCAAGGGGCACGTGATGACCGGAGCGAACGTTATTGGCTGATAAGTCCCGGACATATCAGCGTAAACGCAGTAGAGGCTTCGGAGGGGGCAGGAACAAGACTGACCGTTTTCGACTTCCCGGAAATGCCTCTCGATACCCCACCGGGGTACTCCATGGCAGACGCCGTGTTTCGCGACGGCGTTCTGTTCGCCCTTTTCACCAATGACAAAGGAGAAGAACTGGTAAGAAAACGCTTTCAGCAAGGGTGGGCGCCGACGACCGCATCTGAGTACCCCTTCTGGTATCCGGCCGTCGAATTCAACCTAAAGGAAAATATCTGGAAGGCTTACCAGATTACACACACCCACTTTTACAGCCGCTTAGGAATTTTCAATTTTATTGGACCAAAAGATTATCCCCTCTTTACCCCGCTTGAGTGGGCCAGCGATTACGGCAAGTTCTCATTCGATTACCTGACGTCTATCCATCCCGAAGGCAACACCGTTTGGGCTGGAAGCAAGGGTGGACTGCTCAAGTTCCGTCTTGAGGCAAAGGATCATCCTCGGCTGGATCTCGAACAGATTTTTCTCCCTGAAGAGGGGCTTGCCCACTATTGCGTAAGAAAGCTGGCCCAATACGGCGGAAATGAAAACCTTCAGTTGCTTGAGAGCGATCGCAATGGGGTCGAAGCGGTCCAGGAACTTTCGCTTCCACACTGGTCGAAGGGAAATTCCGCCGATTTCAAGTTAAGCAAACAGGAATTCCCGATTTCCAAGGATGCAAAGTACGTCTTCAAATACGACCAGGTGAGAGATACAGGCCAACTATGGATAGAAGTCGGGTCGGCAAACCGGGTGCTTCTTCTCAACTGTGCGGGGCGGCCTGCGCCGCGCAAATCCGTGCGCATTCGGTGGCCGGGCATGTACTTTGTGCAGTTTGGACAGGCTGATTTCGAATTTGAGCCTCCGGCGAGCGGACAGGGAGAGGCTTTTTCAAGGGTTTTCAATGCGAGCGATCCGCCGGGCATTTGCGACATCAAACCGGTAATTACGGATTCTGCCGGTATTATCTGGGGCGAGATCCGGGGCACTCCGGCCTTGGGGCTACCCTCTGGAGAGGTTTATGCGATAACCGGCCTTCCGGAAATCGAGGGTATAAGAGTGGAGGACCGAAATCTGACCTGGATATTATCGGGAAAGGAGGGCGGCAAGGAATATCAGCTTGCTATGGACAGGGGCACGGTAGAAGAGCTGAAAGAGAATACCGGGGAGACCATCGAGTGGGTCGAATACGTCCCGCCTCCCGGTACCGGTATTTTTCATTACCTGCAAAAGAGCGGGCTGCTAGCAGAACGCGGTGTGTTTGCGAGGATGCTCGGTAGCGAACCCATCGATCTCGAAAAATGGGTGAAGATTATTGCAGAGAAGAACAAAATCCCGTGGGGCGGCCGCTCGAACGTGGATTACCAGCTTCAAAGGGATGTCAAGTATTTAATGCCTCGGAAAATCGCCTCGGTGCGGAAGATCGACAAGCGGCTGGAATTCCCGCTGATTGTGGGTAGCCGCACCTATAAACATTTCGGCAGGGAAGACAAAGGACACCCGAATCTTTCGGAAAATAAACTGGGGCTGTGGGCATTTTCAGGTATGGATTTCCTTCGCCTGGACACGCAAAGAATGCGTGCCTTTTTCGAGCGATTCCCGACGAAGCTCCAACCGAGGAAAATCTGGACCGATGGTGAGAAAATTCTGCTTAGCTTTGTCCAGGAGGATCAGGCTGAAGTATGGCAATTTGTGCCGCAGCAGATACAAAAAAGCGAGGTGAATGCAGCGGACCTGAATCGAGTGCTCTGGTCCAAAAGCACACGGAGGCTTGAGGCCGCATCGGGCGACGGCCTCATTGTAGACAATGGGCTGAGTAGCCAAACGGTGATGCATTCGAGCGAGTGGTTTTTTGGGACGAAATTTGGAAAGGTGGTGAAGATTCTCGAAGATAGTGAAGGGAACGGGTACTGGTTCGCCACCAGGACTTCAGGGTTGGTCTGGAGCCGCGATCCCTTTTAATGGCACCTTCATTGGGGTGGCAATGACAAAGAAAAAACTGGAAATCCAGGATGAAAAGACGCCGGTGGATAAGTCTTTCGGCGATAGTCCCACTACGCAGGATTCCGAACATGCGATCCGGATGGATCTCGATTTTCCCGAACTGCCCGATCAATGGGGAGACGGGCCTGATCAATGGGATGACCCATATTCACCTTCTCACGAAGAATTGGACACCGAGGGTGAATATGCCTCCGACTTCGCTTCTCAAAACGAAGAAGAATCGCGTGAGCGCGGCGCCGAATCGTCCTATACTTATGAAACTAAGGTATCCTGGGC
Source organism: Syntrophobacter sp. SbD2 (assembly GCA_900290385.1). The sequence goes on from OMSV01000144.1 coordinate 10,965, forward strand.
TGTGGAAGAAAGTAGTCCGGGATATAAAGACACTCTTGCCCCTGAAGCTGCCGATGACAAACCCTTGCGCAATAAAGTGAATGACCGGGCGCGAACTGCCGGCGATGCTTCATGGGTGAAAGATTCGATCCGGCGCAATCCTGAGCGACCCACAACAGATTCTAAAGTATTCCATCAAACTTGGCCGGAGGCACCCAAGCAGGAGAGCCGGGCAAGTGCGTATTATGCCGCCCTATTTCTCATGTTTATCGCTGTTGCATGCGGTCTTTATTATTTTTATTTTTTCCGGCAGCCTAATGAAACGGCCTCCGAAGTTAATCCGGTGCCTGAGCAACGCCAGGTATTGGCGGCCGACAGGCTGAGACAGATCAAGGCGAATTTGATAGCGGACCCGAATGTGCTTGCGGTGATCACTCTTAAACAAATCGACCCTCAAGAAATCGATGCTGTCGTCGAGGCCAGGATAAACGAACGCCGGTCTGGCGGCCTCGAATTACTCGGAGAAGACAAACAGATGCGAATAATAGACAGAATATTCGAGGAGCGGACTCTCCTTGTAACTGCCATGCAGGTCGAAGCGGAAGGGGCAAAGACAAGATCGGCGGGCTATGAGGCGATCATCGAGATTGCCGCGCTGGGGATTGAGGGACTCGCGCGTTTCCCCGGAGTGATTGAGGAGTCAAATCAGGTATGTGACCGAGTCAAGGTCGGCTTTCCGACGGAGGGCGAATTCCTGCGCTGGGTCATGTCTCGCTATGGTTCGGAGGCAAGGTATCGCAAGTGGACTGCGGTCGAAATGGCCGCCCAAAAGTACAAAGGTGAGATTGAAGCAAAATACGGGAAGGCCGACGACAACGAGGTGCGCGCGTTTTTCGAGCGAAACAGGGTTTTTTATGACGAACCTGGAAGGGTCGTGATCGCACAGATTTTCCTTAAAATTTCCCCGGAGTCTACAAACGGCGAATGCGGTGCGAAAGAGACCCAAATAAAATCTATTTACGAAAAATTGCGTGCAGGGGACAGTTTTTCCGAACTTGCCGCCAGATATTCAGAAGACGGAAATGGAGGCAAGGGAGGTGTGATCGGGCCGGTAGAAAAAGAAGAGCTTCCCCCCGAAGTCGCAGCAGAGGTTTTCAGGCTGAAGCCCAACGGCATCAGCCAGGTTATTCGGACTGCAAAAGGGTTCCACATTTTCCGGCTGATTAGCGAGAACCCCCAGAGAACGAGGACAATCGAGGAAGTAAAAGGCGAAATCGAATCGAGGCTAAGAAGGGAAAAACTTGCTGGGTTTATGCCTGCCCACATTGCGGAGCTTAAGGGAAACCTTGACATATCCGGCCGCGGGGCCGGGTTTTAAAACATTCGGGGAGATTATAGATGCCTATTGCGGTGCAAATAAAGGAGCTCGTGGACAACCGGGAAATGGAGGTCCCGTATAATTTCGATGATATTACCAATCTTAAAAGATTCGGCGTCCCCGGATTCAGCCGGGCCATTTACACCGCGTCCCTGGACAGGCTCTGGGATGAAAACATTTCGGGATCGGTGCTCGACGAAAATAATCGGCCTGCTCAGAAATCTATGTCGGCCTTTCGTTGGTCACTTTACCGCATTCTGAAGCTGCAGGTAGCCTTGTCAAAAATGTTCGTTGGCTATGAGGAACAGGTCAGGATGACGTTGGCATGTGCTATAGCTCAGGAACCGGTGCTGTTTGTAGGCAAGCCGGGGGTCGCAAAAACGGAACTAGCGGTAAACTTTTTCAACGGGATCGGTCTTCGAAAGCCTAGGGCCGAGGCATCGGAAGGAGAACTGAAAAACAAATACTTCGAATATCTGCTTTCGTCCTTTACCATCCCGGAAGAACTGTTCGGCCCCCTGGACCTGAATTTGTTCAGCCAAGGCATAGTGACTCGAATCAACGACAATATGGTTACCGGAAAGCTCGTCCGAGGCGTCTTTCTTGATGAGATCTTCAATGCATCGAGCAGTATTCTCAATACACTTCTTACGCTCATCAACGAGAGGAGGTATTTCGATCGAGGAATGTTCCAGGACGCCGATCTGCGCGTTTTTATAGGCGCTTCTAACCGCACTCCGGCAGGAAAATACGGCTCCGGGGATGGAATGGGGGGAGGCAGGTCCGGGGAGTTCGAGGCTTTTTATGACAGGTTCACGGTAAGGCTTTACTTCCCCACCCCTCAGGAGTTGCATGAATCCCAACCCTACGAAGTTGCCGAGGCCTATGCAATGATCGACAAAGTCAGCAGGGACCGTTTCATGGAGCGTTTGACATGTGAACATCCCGGTGATTTCTCCGAACTTGCAACTCTAAACGATGTTCTGCTCCTCGGGCGCGTTTTGGGAAAGGTGCAAATTGACAGTGGACTGGACGATCTCAAGAACCGTTTGGTAACCGGACTGGCAATGAATCGGCCGGGCCGCGACCTTTGCCTCATGTCTCCGAGAAAACCCAACAAGTTGAGACCAATAATGATAGCCGACGCCCTTTTGCTCGACCTCGAAAAGATACGCGACGAGCATGTCCGACAAGGGGGGCAGGCGGGAACGGCTTACGACGGCCTTAATACTGAAAGACTGCTTGAATATGTCTTGCAGAAGCCTAAGGTAGCAATGCATAATCTGCGTGTATTCAATCATATATGGGATTACGAAGGCGACAGGCGGCGTCTTGCCGATGAGGTACAAATTCTCCTGGAGAACGGGTCATGACTGTCTCCTGCCCGTATCAAAAGTGTGACCATAAGATAGAGCCTGAAAATGCTGGATCGGTGAGTTCTTGCCACGGTTGCGGCGGCATCATTTACTTTTGTGCATCCTGCGGAATTCCAAACCACTTCTGGGCAGCCTTTTGCCGAGCATGCGGCTGTGAGACGAAGGATAGAAGGGCAATGGTCGAACGCGACCCTGCCGCACTTCTAAGTAGAGGACTCCATTTACAAAGGCCTGAAACAGAACTCGAAGTGCTTCTAGAAAATGCGCCTAGACCCGGCTGGCACGGGAAACTTGTGAGCGTTGAGGGAAGCGCACTGATTTTCGGAGGCATAGCCGGGAATGGCTACAACGAGGCATTCCTGGTACATCCACATCTGGGTCCCGCTGTTATAGAGTTGCATCGACACTTCACTGAGTTGCAGAACACGAAACTCTCGGGAGATGCCGTCATGTCGGACAGGCATCTCTTTCTCGGTTCGGCTGATAAGCTTTACCGCTTTGACCTCTCCGCCATTTCGACCTCCCTCCCATACCAACCGCACCAGCATCTGACTTCTTTTAAGGCGGCGAGTGACAGGATCGTCTTTCTGTCTCAACGCCTATTTTTGCTCTGGGGATTGAAGGACCAATGCTTCAGCCTTTGGGATACGGGTTCGGAACGAATAGTCGCTCGGACAGAAGTTGAAGCGCGGTTCTTTGCGGTCAGCGGAGATTGGCTTTTCGCAGCCCGTAATTCAGGGATCGAGGTCTTTAGAATCGATCATGAAAAACAAGAGATCGAAAAGCTCGCTTATCTTTCCGGCCCCGGAGGCAACCCGGCGGCGGCCCCCGTTTTCGCTGAAAGGCGTTTGTTTGTGCTGTTCTCGACGATCTCCGGCGAATCAGGGCGAGTGCTTTACAAGTGGGAGCTGCAGAACGGCGCCGGGTTCTCCGATCCCAGACGGGTCAGCGCCGATCCTCCGGACGGCATGATCGCACTCGGAGATAAATACGCTCTGCTTCGTTCCGGCGGCGCCTACGTTTGCGATCCGGTTTCCGATACCGTTCAAGTTCCAATCCTTATGCAGTGGGCCCTGGACTTGGAAACACCACCGGCTTCTTTCGGCCCGTTTCTGGCCCTGCCGATCAGAAACGGCCCCGCCTCCAAATCGATCTGGGTCGTGAATGGGATCTCGGGAGGGCACCATTTCGCTACTGGTCCTTTTCATCGATTCCTCGCGGCGCCGGTGCTTTGGGGGCCTCGGCGGTTCGTTCTCGGGCGCCTCAATGAGGAAGCGCCCGCCGGACTCTACATCTTCGACTTTATGGGACATCTCGGATGAATGAAGTGTTGAGGTTGCTTTTTCGCGTCTTCGTGACGTTCGCAGTCGGTTTACCTATGACGTGGGAAATCCCTTCGCCGATTGCGCAGACGGGAGATCGAGCAGGTATCTACTTTGACGGGTCGGGAAGCATGAAGGGATTTTTCGATTCGCGGGCTGCCGTCGATATCAATGCCAGGCTCTTCGAGGTTTTCTCAGGCCTGGGCATGGTCCCAACGTCCCAGGTATTCGTAACCAAAAATGGAAACACCTCATTGTATGGTATCGACACCTTTATTGCGAAGCCTGTATGGGGCAGCGACACGCTCCTGGACGATGCGTTTTCAAAATTCGGCAAAAAGGATGTCATTGCACTGGTAACCGATAACGTACAGGATGACCAGGGATCTGCCCAGAGCAGCACGCTCGCCTTCTACGGGCTTTTCGAATCTCCGGAGATCAAATCGGTCCTGCTCTGTCCATTGAGTTCTCAATTTAAAGGCCCAGTCTATTTTAGAAAGGCACAGTTTCCGGACAGGGCAAGACTTCAGACCGATCTCAAAAAAGCAAATCCATCAAGTGTTTTCACAGATCCCGTATATCAGAGTAAGACATACCAGGTATTCGAAATGACAGGACCGCGCGCGCTTGCGATTTACCTCATTTTGAATTCCTCGTTTGCCGCTGAAAAGATACCTGTTCTCATCGATCTCATCGATAAGAGGATCAAATCCGGGGAAGTGCTGATGGTGAAACCCATAGACCAGGGGAAATTCTCACTGGCCGGGGTGACTAAGCGAAAAGAAGTAGAGGCCAGTTTCAATGAAATGGCCAAAATGTGCCATGATTTAGGCGGCAGCGGTCAGATTCTCCAGCCCAACTTAAGGCTCATCCCGCCGTCAGTGCACCTCTTCGAGCCCTTGCGCGCATCGGAGGAAGGCAAATACCAGCTCAAGCCGCCAGGTCCCGAGCCGTTCGATATCGGTCATGGAATGCTTTTGCGGTTATATTTAAGCCTGGTAAATCAGTCCGATACCGTGCTGCTCGGAAAGCCCGGCGGGAAATGCGCGAAAGATGTGACAGTCGAATTAGCCGATGTGAAATTTGAGATTCCACCGCAATTTTCGAGATGCTTCACAGGATATGAAAAATCTCCCGTTTCCCGTATCCTTCCGGGATTCATCCCCAACGTCATCTCAAAGAGAACTAACGGAGGCGCGCAGGCCGACTTCTCCTACGTGGCCGAGGCTACAATCGGCATAGCCCCGCTCCAATTCAAAGCCTGCTTTTCAAATGTGGTGAAGCTGCTTGGCGTTAGCGCCATTCCGTTGAGATTGACAGGCGTTGTCCGGGTCAATGTGCCACCAGGCTACTATTCACTTCAGCCTGCATATGGAGCACAAAATTTTACGCAGGACGACATTTTCGATCAAAGTCGAATTTATACTCCTGTCGATATCGTCTCATATATAAATGTTAAGCCGTCGTCGATAAGCTTCGAATTCGTTTCAAAAGAACTCAGCTTTGCAGCTCCAGCGTGGATAAACCAGGTCCTTTACGCCCTGCTCGCCGCAATTGCGGCGGTGTTTTTATACATGGTCTTTTCCATTACCAGGCGCTTTTACCTGAGGTTTGACGACACGAACGAAACAGTCTCCGCTCTCCGTATCCATGCCGATCCCTTTCACGCTGAAGGTTTACCGGCGTGGAGACCAAGAGATGCTCGTGTTCAGGCGCGGACTGCTGCGGATGCACACCTATCCTGGAGGAAGCCGGCTTCTGGAGGACATGGATGGCAATTCGCTCGACCGCGCGAGCGCCTCCTTGAGGGAGTTCAAAATAAACACCGCTGGGGAGCTGGTGATCGTAGAGTTCGTTCCAGCTTCCTTTGATGTCGGGAGCGCTGTCCGGTCCCCGGCAACCAGACGGCGGAAACCTGACTCTGAAAAAACCCGTTTGTGGCGAGTCTTGTGGAAAAAAGAGAGAAAGGAAAAAAGTCCGGATGATTTTTACTCAGATTGACAAACGGAAAAGGGAGGTTCTCATGAAGCCGCCATGCATGCTTAAGGCACTTGCCTGGGCGATTCTCATCCTGTTTGCGAGCTGCTGCCTACCGGGACTCGGGAGCGTCTCCGCCCAGTCTCCTCAGGATAAGCGGTTCGAAGATTACTGGAAACCAGGGGGATTCGACGATTCGAGTTCACAGGGCGAGACGGTCGGCGGAGCGCCGACCGGCATATTTCTAAAGACCCGGGAGCCATGGGTGAAGATGGGAGTGTTTGCCGCATTGGCTTTGATCCTCTACTTCGCCTGGTGGCGGGTTTTCAAGATACTTCTCAATCCGGGCCGTTCCCCACTCGTGCTCTTTCGCTACACCTTCATGGGTTACATGGTCAGTCTCTACGGAGCGGTATTTGTCTGCTTTTCCGAGTATGCTCTCGCCCAGGCATACGATCCTAAGCTGTTCTACCTTTCCCAACTCCATTGGATGACGCTGATAATAAGCTTGGGCGTCTGGGCGATATTGTCGTTTATCACGACATATATCCTTGAAGGACAGTCCAGCTAGAGGTTTCTGGAAGGAGAAATTATGCCGACCGAAGTAACGGCGCGTTATGAGAGCGCCAGGACCAGTCTTGATACTCCAGTGCGTCCTACCCTGTTCATCGGACTGGGTGGTTCAGGCAAAGAGGTACTTATGCGGCTCCGGCGCCTTTTCTATACGAATATCCGCCGTAGCGGACTGCCGATTTGTCAATATCTCTGGATAGATACCGACCCAAGCAATCAGAATATCGAAGGTCAGGATTACGACGAAATATCCCCCGAGCTCGACCTGCCTGAAGACGACGTGGTGAGGGCAGGAATTGAAGAAGATACCCTGCACAATTATTACAACTGCCCTGGTAACTATGGCCATATCAATGAATGGCTCCACAAATCCATAAAACAACATGGGCCAAAGGATCTTTCATCCGGTGCAGGGGGAATTCGAGCTTGCGGACGTCTTGCTTTTTGGCATCACTACTCGACAATAAAGCAGCGAATCACTGATAAGCTCAAAGCCATCGCAGATCCAGTGGCCCGCAAAGATACTGAGAACCTAGATTTCACGGTGGACAAAAAAGCCAATAAGAACGTCTTCCTAGCTGCATCCGTTGCCGGGGGGACTGGCGCTGGGATGTTCCTTGATACGGCATTCCTGCTGAGGAGCATTCCTAGAGAGAACCTTTTCTCCACGGGAATTTTTTTCCTACCTTCGATTTTTGAATCGGTTCTCAAGGACAAAGATGAACAGAGAGTTGATGCCTGCTATACCAATGGTTATGCGGCACTTATGGAACTGGACTATTTCAATTCACCTATAACGGGTCTCCAATTGCTCGATAAAAAAGACGTATACGAACCATTTAATTTCAAATGGGACGGACATGATCATTTTGTCCATAACGCGCCGATAGATACCATATATCTGCTCGGCTGGAAAAATGCATCCGGCGTGCAATTGCATCAGTACACGGAAGCGTTTCAGATGGCTGCGGAAGCTATCCACCTTGAATTCTGTCAGTCCAGTTTCGGGACCAAAAAGAGGAGCATTCGCGTCAACCTTCAGGACTATCTGATAAATGAGACACACTACACACACAAGGACATGGATGGAAACATTATCTACACGCAATATTTTCCCAACAGGTACTCCTCTTTCGGACTTTCTCTGCTCAAGCTTGACGTGGATAGAAGGAAGAATGCCGCAGCTTATTATTTCGCAAATTCGCTGACCCAATATTGGAGATCGAGCAACTCTGACACAGCTGGAGTTAACGGGATCGTAAGCGCCGCCTTGACCGTTCCACACAGACCTGACCTTAAGCTGGTCACCTCGGGATCATCCTGGAGCAAAGATACGCTGTGGCGAGAATTCCTGATCGGCAGAAATGGGAGCCCCGAGAATGCATCCATGCTGGAAACCCACAGGGAGCGAATAAAAAGGGAATTTCAAACAATCCGCCAGGGCATCAACGCCAAGTTCAACCGAAAAAAAGAGATGGAGATCGAGGAAGAAGAGCTTCGAAAGCGGATCGCTGAACAACCTGACGTCAAGATATGGGAAGCATTGCCCCTGCGAGGAGCTGAAGTACAACCAATTGCGGTACAGCTCAAGAGCATGCTCAGTACCTGCCAACAAGAAATTGCAAGCGGGAAGGACGACCTAGCTGGCCGACACAAGGAAGAAATAACAGCCAACGCAAGTCGCTGTCTCACTCTTATGCAGGAATCATTCCAAAAGCACTTTTATTCTCTTATTGCGAATCCCGGTTCCGGGGGTGCCAGTTCCGGCGTCATGCACGCTACTGACTTCTGTGTCAAGTATCTGGCGAGAATCGCAGTAATTCGGTCGGAGTTCATTGTAAGAACCATCGGCTCCGATACTTGTGAGCTGAAGCTTAATCCAATCACGGTCGGTAAGGATCTAACCACGCTGAGAGGCAGGCGCGATGAGGCCAGGGCAATCAAGGCTCCCCTTTTTTCCGGATCGGCGGTCGCCTTATTTAATATGACGCACAGTGCCGCGATGGAAAAACACCTCGATAAGATCAAACAGGAGTTCTTGAATACAGTCAACGACCAGGAGCGAAAACTTATCGAATGGTTCGAAGGTAAGTACTGGAATCAAGTCTGCGCTTCCGCAGAAGAAATCCTCAAAAATTTGGTTGAGTTGGTTAAAAAATTCTCCGATCAGCTCGGATCTTATGTAGTAGGGCTTAGCGAGTTGGGCGATGTGCAGAATAAACGGTTCGCCTCCTTTAGCTCAGTCCAAGATGACATTCGGCACTACTCGATCGAACTCGGCAAAGAGGAAGACTGGTACAAGGAAAAAATCATCGAGGCATTGAACAGGTTCCACCTGAACGCGGCAGCTATGCCTTGGGAGATGTTCTTAGAGGGTGAAACGGATGCCTTTTTCAAGGATTGGAAGCAAAACCCATCCATGATCACGATCGAGGGGTTTAAAGACCTTTTCCGCGTGACGCATGAGCGGCAAGGAGAACCACTCAATTGGAAGTCCATGGAGAAATCACTGGAAGAATACTGCTTCAATCGTCTCAAGTCTTTTCTTGAGAACACCGACGCGGATAAGGAGTTTCAGAAATCTTCAGCCAAAGATAAAGGAAGAGAATTAGACCGCATCGTAGGGGCTGCCGACGTTTGGGTTTCTTCAAACAACACGATTTGCAAACCTCTGGAGGAGACTTATATAGGCATTCCTTCCGCAGCCCACTGCACAACAGCGAAAGATGTCGCAAAATCCACTCTTTTCAAGGGAGCGGCATTGATCTCCCATGAAAAGGGTAATATTCCTTTTTATAAAGAATCGGTGGCCTTTCCCCTCTTCCACGTTGAAGAATTGGCACAATGTAGGGAGAAATACGAGAATGCCATTGCTGACCCCACCCGTCTTTACCACCGCCATCTTGACTACAAGCTGATTTACAAGCTCAGGGAGATAGATCCACCTGCCACTGAGCAGGAGGCGAAGGGATTGTTCGAAGCTGGCGTGCTGCTGCTTCAAGCTATAATGCTGGGGTGTTGCGCGGTTGATGCAACCCCGGAACGCGAGATGCTCCGCGTTCGATTGCCTCGGAGCGCCGACAGCGAGTGGGCGGAGATCGGCCCCAGCTTCGCAATTGCTGCCAAGGTGCTAAACGGTGATAAGAAACTGAGGCCCCGCCTGCAGTCACAAATCGATCTGCGTTTGCACACCCTCAGGGGGGCGGGCAGGGAAGCCCATATCGAGATGTTGTGTCTTGCAGACTACTACACCAACAACGTCTTCCCCAAACTGCAACGCGCAGGCCATCACGGAATAGCCAATTTTTACAGCAATGCGTCACTCATAAGCAAAGAACTCCGGACGCGACTGAAAACCGTGGCTGTAAGCATCGGCGGCTTCACAGACGAGAATGATCCGGCGCTCTGGGATGCGGTCGACAAGTACAACTTCGAGGAAATATCCTCGGTTTTCCCTTTTACCATTTCGGATGCGCAAGCCCCCCTGCGCTGCCTCAAGATTTAGGTGAAATATGATTTGTACGCGCTGCGGCTGGGATTATGACGTAGGAGTTGACTATTACTGCTCTGGATGCGGAAAGATCCTAAGAGGGCTGGAGATCTCGCCCAATAAGACTCACTACAATCTTTTCTGCGGTGGAGAGGCTTCCATTCTTGCTCTCGAGATCG
>OMSV01000133.1:0-642 GCA_900290385.1 Syntrophobacter sp. SbD2
CGCCTTTGAGACCGACTATTTGGTATTGAGCACCGGCTTAAGGCCCCACCCCGAAGCCGCAAGTATTGGCCGTATATACAAACTGGCCTTGAATCAGGATGGTTACTTTCTGGAGGCCCACGTCAAACTGCGCCCTGTTGACTTTCCCTCCGAAGGAATCTTCCTCTGCGGGTTGGCGCATTCGCCGAAAAACCTGGATGAAACCATAGGCCAGGCATTGGCAGCCGCCGGTCGTGCAGGAGTTGTCCTCTCCCACGACCATCTGGGAGCTTCCGGCATAATTTCCAAACACAACAGGGACATATGCATGTCGTGCCTGACCTGCCTCAGGCTCTGCCCGTTCGATTCGCCATACATCGGCGAGGACGGTAAGATCGGTCACAATGAGGTCAAATGCACGGGGTGCGGCATCTGCGCCAGCGTCTGTCCGGCCAAGGCATTTCAGGTAAACTATTTTAGAGATGATCAGATCGTGCCCATGATTGATGCCCTGACAGAGGGTATGTAAAGTAATTTGGTACATTTCAAAGGAGATGATCAGCGCATGTTCCAACACCATGCAATTGCGGCCGATGAGGCCGTTAACATAGAAAGGGTGCAGAAAACCCCGCCGGGCTGGGAGCCGAATATTCTGGCCTTTGC
>OMSV01000133.1:652-5136 GCA_900290385.1 Syntrophobacter sp. SbD2
CCCCGCCGGGTTGGGAGCCTAATATTCTGGGCTTTGCTTGCCATTATTGCGCCTTTGCGGCAGCAGATCTGGCTGGGGTGATGAGGCTTTCTTACCCGACAAGTGTAAAGATAATTCGGCTTCCCTGCACGGGGAAACTTGACCCTTATTATGTGCTTCGAGCCCTGGAGCGGGGGGTCGATGGCGTTTTTGTGGCCGGGTGACTTCCGGGGCAGTGTCATTTCCTGGAAGGAAATTCAAACGCTAAAAAGAGAATCCAATACCTTAAAGCCCTCGTTCCCGAGGTGGGAATCAGTCCGGAACGCATCGAGATGTATAACCTCTCCGCTGCCGAAGGACCAAGATGGGCTAAAATCTGTACGGAATTTACTGAGAGAATCAGGCAACTCGGTCCATCTCCCATCTGGCTGGCGGACCGCAAGCGGGCCGGTAAGGAGTAATATGGCATGATTGTCGGCAAACAGAAGCCACTTGAAGAAATATGGGACATGGTCAAAGGGTACCGGAAGATCCTCGTCTTCGGCTGCAACACTTGTGTAGCGGTCTGTCATGAGGGTGGAAACAAGGAGGCCGAAATCCTCGGGTCCCTCCTGCGCATGAAGGCCAAACAAGATGGAGTGGATACAGAGATCAAAATGAAGGCCAAACAAGATGGAGTGGATACAGAGATCAAAACTGGTGGAATCGAACGGCAGTGCGAACACGAGTACTTTGAAAAGGCCGTCGGAGACATCGAAGGAGTTGACGCCGTCCTCTCCATAGCATGCGGCGCCGGGGTGCAGTTTCTGGGTGAAAAGTTTCCCGGCAAAACGGCCCTGCCCGGTCTTAATACGACTTTCATCGGGGTTGTGGACGCCCCTGGAGAATTCAGCGAGCGCTGCATAATGTGCGGAGACTGCATTCTTCACCTCACAGGCGGCATATGCCCCATCACCCGCTGTTCGAAGTCTCTCATGAACGGCCCCTGCGGTGGTAGCAACAAGGGGAGCTGTGAGATCAGCCCCGATGTTCCCTGTGCATGGCATCTGATCCATGACCGTCTCAAGTCCCAAGGTAACATAGGTCTCATCCAGGCTTATATCCCTGCCAAGAACTGGACCACTTCAAGGGACGGCGGGCCGCGCAAGCAGGTGAGAGAAGATATGAGAATGGAGAAGGAAACTGTCGCAGGCCAGGCGGCGTGATCTGAGCAGAGTCACTTTTATTAATGGTTAGTCAGGGAGGAAGTCCGGGTATGAGTGTGTTGAGGTCCGGAAGCAATTTGGAAAAGGTTCTCAAAGCGGGGCATTTTGCGCTGACCGGAGAGTGCGGCCCCCCTAAGGGAGCCAATGTTGAGCATCTTAAGGAAAAAGGGACCCATCTCGTAGGGATAGTCGACTGCGTAAATGTTACGGATAATCAGACGGCAGTCGTGCGCATGTCGAGTTGGGCGGCCTCATTGATCCTCATGCAGATAGGGCTTGAACCCAATTTTCAGATGGTCTGCCGGGACCGCAACCGTATGGCCATGCAAAGCGACATCTTGGGTGTTTACTCCCATGGAGTCCGGAATATTCTTTGCCTCTCGGGCGATCATCAAAAATTCGGGAACCACCCGGAGTCGAAGAATGTCTTCGACTTGGATTCCATGCAATTGATCCATCTGGTCAGGACAATGAGGGATGACGGAAAGTTCCTCAATGGTGAGGACATCGATGTGAGGCCGAAGCTTTTCATTGGCGCAGCCGCCAACCCGTTCGCCGAACCCTGTGAATTCAGAGTCCATCGTCTGGCCAAAAAAATTGCGGCAGGGGCAGATTTTATTCAGACTCAGTGCATCTACAACATGGAAAGATTCCGGGAATTCATGAAACAGGCCGTGGACATGGGCCTTCATGAAAAATGTTACATTCTGGCCGGTCTGACGCCGTTGAAGACCCTCGGCATGGCGCGATACATGGCTAAATCTGTCCCCGGCATGGATGTGCCTGATTCCCTTATCCAGAGACTTGAGGGGGCAGGCAAAGGAAAGGTTGCAGAGGAGGGGATCAAAATAACCCTGGAGCAGATTGAGGAATTCAAGGAAATGGAAGGCATTGCAGGCATCCACCTCATGGCTATTGAATGGGAACACAGGGTTCCCGAGATCGCCGAACGGGCCGGCCTGCTGCCAAGACCCAAGGTTTAACGATCTCTGGTGACATTCTATCGTTTACTGCGAGCCTCCTGCAAAGGATTTCCGCTCATGCAATTTCCAAAAAGCTCACACTATGGATTCTTACTGCGGCCGGACCAATTCCCTGCTGTAATAAAAATCTCCGTCGCGGGTGACCCACCGGCCGTCAATGCGCTCCATGATCCAGCCGCTCTCCTTCTTGCCGCCGAAAGCAGCGCGAAGCGGCGAAAGCAGATAATCCGGATTGTCATAAACCATTCCGTAATTTTCTCGAAAGAGTCTGAGATAATCCCTGTCGGCTGAGCCGAAGAAGGAAATAAGAAAGCCGTACCTGGACGCTATAAGCTCATGGACGGCCATTTCCGGATCGTCGAAAGGCTTGAGCACAAGAAAGGGCCCGAACAACTCCAGGTCCGGGATCGTCCAGTCGCTTTCAGCTTCGAAAATGATCGGGTGCACAGTCTCGGAATTTACTTTGCCGCAAAGCAAACGGGCCTCGGAACATTTCTGAATGGCCTTCTCGAGACTCAGCCGGGTCCTCTCTACTCGAATCGGGCCGATATCGGTGTCAGGGTCCAGAGGGTCTCCTACGCGCAGTTGCGCAGTGATCTCCAGCACCCGGTTACGTACAGCATCGTATAGGGACCTGTGAATAAGGGCCTTCTTCAGGGTTGTGCAGTACTGGCCACCGTTGACGAAGGCGCGGCGAGCGATGAAGCGGCTGGCTTTTTCGACCTCCGCGTCCTGAAAAACAACCGCTGCAGGCATTCCGCCAGGGCCCGCGAAAAATACCTTGTCGAAGGCCTCGCGGCGCCCGCGATACGCCTGTCCCACCTCGGAGCCCCCGGACATAAAAAGGACCCGCACAGTATGGTCCTGAACGCATTGCTCTCCGAACTCGCGATTGTTCATTCCGACAACGGGGTCAAGGGCGCGAACGGGTTTACAGATTTCTGCCATAACACCGGCCACACGGGGAGTATGAGATGAAAAGCTGAAGCGCAGGCGATTGCCCGTAATCATAGCGGCGCCTCCGAGACGACCCAGCATAACGGCATGCCCGTCGTAAGGGAAAATAGCCGCAACTACACCATAGGGCCTCCTGTTTTCAATCCAGGGGATTTCATCTTCCATGCTGCGAAGGTAACCCACTGCCAAATCCACCTCCATCCCGGTTACGCTTACCGGAAACCCGGCATCGGCAGCGGCGGCGACCTGAAGGTCGGATTTTCTATTTTCCAGACGCTGCGCTATCTCCAAAATCTGTTCGAAACGGCCTTCGGCCTCTTTCATCCGGTTTCCTCCATGGCATCAGACTGTACCTTTTCCATCACACACCGGGCACTTCATTTCCTTTTTCCCCCCGCACACCGAACACTTCTCTTTGGCCAGTCCCGAGAGCCATGGAGGGGATACATTCCCTTTTTTGCAAGTAATACAATAAATTATCCCCCTACCACTGCACATCTCACACAACATGGACTCGCCTTCTCAAATAACTCGAATGCTTGCCCGATCAATCTCAAGGCCTCATCACTTCAGCCCATTATAGCAATTCGAGATCAAATCTCACTTTGCTCGTATGATAGACTTATACAAAACCCATAACATTGCAATGCGCATAAGAATGATTACCTAAAAAGAAGATTTATCGACCAGTCTGCGGCCCTAGGAGGATAAATATGAGCGCAGAACATGACAGCAATTGTTATTTCGACGGCAAAAGAACTGTTTCCGGGGAGATTATCTGCCTTTCCCAATTCTGCATTATCTGTAAAGACGGAAGCTGGGAAGAATTCAGCAGGCTCACCGTGCTTTAGCCGATGTCATCCGCAAACCTCTGACGATCGAACATTGATCCCGCTTTTCGCAAGATCGGAACGGCAGAACTGCAGTTTAGAAATTTTTCCTGCTGTCCAGAAGCAAGGTCACCGGCCCGTCGTTTATAAGAAAGACTTCCATCATTTCCTGGAAGCGCCCCGTACACACTTTTGCAGTATATTTGAGAAGCTCTTTTACGTATGATTCATAGAGGGTCTGGGCGACATCGGGCCGGGCAGCCGAAGCGTAGGAAGGTCTCCTGCCTTTGCGGCAGTCGCCATACAGTGTGAACTGCGACACGACGAGAATCTCCCCTTCAATGCCCAGAACCGAGAGATTCATCTTGTCTGTTTCGTCGGGAAATATTCGAAGATAAACGGTCTTTTCTGCAAGATAGCGTGCGTCTTCCTCAGAGTCCTCGCTGCTGATCCCGAGCAGGACCAGGGCGCCCCTGCCGATTCGCGCAATTTCCACACCCCCTGTCTTGACGCTCGCCCCCAGGACACGC
>OMSV01000133.1:5146-9413 GCA_900290385.1 Syntrophobacter sp. SbD2
GAGGCTTCGATAAAGGCCGCGAGCTTATCGCAGGCCCGGATTACTTCGCCATCAACCGGAGAGAAGCGCTCATGGTTGTAGCGCTCCATCTGCGGTCCGGGAATATCTTTCCTGACCGCATCGCCCTCCATTATCCTGTTTGAGAATTCGTCTTGGATAAAATAGACCACTTCGTCGCGAATCGAGGAAGGAAGAAGCGGCAGGATGCGCTCCTCAAACTGCATCCGTTCATAATCTTTTATTATTTCGTCCAGGCCCTCAACCGAAGTTTTCACAGGCGAGACTATGTCTCGGGTCAGCACCTCTGGCAGGTCATGGAAAAGCCCGCTGAAAAAATTGTTGTAGGCCCGTTTACGGCAGGCGCCCATTTCCACCGAACAAAAATAGGACATCATGGCCACTATCAGCATGTGTCCCAGGACTGAGGTTTTGGGTACGCGGGGCGAATGCGCCCACCTCTGCTGGAATCGAAGCTGTGCGCAAAGATCTATAAATCCGAAGGATTTCTTTCTTAGCGAGAGTTTCTGCACGCCGATAAGGTCATAGTGGTCTTCTATTTGGTTTTCGATTTCCTCTTTCGTTTTATCGATCCCATAGACGAACGGGGCTATGTTGTAAATTATTTGAAACTCCCAGTTGGTCGCAAGATAATGGGCTGCTTTCAGTATCCTTTTTTCAAACCGGGCGTAATTGCTGTCAAAAAGATATTTTCTGAAATTCTCTGCGAAATCTCCCCCAAGACCTTTGATATCGTCATCTATCTTCTGGAGTACCAGGGTATTGATTTCCGGCCCTTTTTTGCTCATCAGCTTGTGAAAAACCGGGGCCTTGATGTCGGTCAGTATCACCCGGGGAAAAAATTCGAAAATGCCGCCTTCTATCAGTTTGATCCAGTCGATCTCGGCATGGCCTTCGGATTCTTCGAGCTTTCCGAGCACGTAGGCTACAATCATTTTGTGCGCTTGTTTGTCCAGTTCGGTGAACTCGACCGGCCGAACGTGATCGTTCCACCTCTGGATGCTGGCCGCTTCATAAATCTTGTCAAGTAGACCTTTTGTAATCACGAACTACCCCTTTTTCGGCTACTTATATCATCGAAAAGAAAACTTTAAAACGTTCAAAACCAAAAGCAATTCACCGCAGAGGCGCGGAGAACGTAGAGAAAAGAAAACGGGCATTGATCAGATCTCTAGCATAATGGATTGCGGATAAAAAATGATCTGCCCCTTGCAAACGTGGGTTAATCTGGGAACGACAATGAACCCGGAACAGAGCCACAACCAAGGAGGCAGATCATGGGAAAGTTTATCACGTATGTCGGGCTTGATGTTCATAAAAAAACCATTGCCGTTGCGTTCGCCGATGAGGGCGATATCGAGGTGAGGCCGTACAGCGTAATTGATTCCGACCTGTCCTCGCTCGACAAAAAACATTAAAGAATGAAAAGAATCTTTCCTCTGCGTCCTCTGCGCCTCTGCGGTGATGTCTTGTTTTTTTTCGCACTTCCATCTTTCATCGAAAAGCCTTAGATTCCCGATATACCGAATCGCCATCGCCGACACAGGCACGACCTGACTACGGGAGCGCCATTTGAAATCACGAAGAAGCGGTATCCTGATGCATGTTACCTCACTGCCTTCCGAATTCGGCATAGGAGACCTGGGGAGGGGAGCTTACGCTTTCGCCGATTTTCTTGCAGATTCCAGCCAGACCCTATGGCAGGTGCTTCCTTTCAATCCCTCTACCCCCGCCTGCGGAAGCTCTCCATACTGCAGTTTTTCGGCCTTCGCGGGAAACCCGCTTCTGATTGCCCCGGACCTGCTGGTCCAGCATGGATATATTTCATGGAACGACCTTAGCTGGGCCCCTTCTTTTGATTCAGCCAGAGTCGATTACGAGAAAACAGGCGCGTTTAAGGGCCGGGTCCTGGAGATGGCTTATGAAAAATTCAGGGAATTACCCGATGAAGGATGCAGGTATGAGAATTTCGTAAATGCAAACGTCCACTGGCTTGACGATTACGCCCTTTTCATCGGTCTCAAGGAACGCTTCTCGGGCGCCCCCTGGAACGAATGGCCCCAGGAAATCAGGGACAGGACTCAACCTGCGCTCAATGAATGGACGGGAAGACTCGCGGACAGCATCAAGCGGGAAAAATTCAATCAATTCCTTTTTTTCCGTCAATGGTCGGCACTGAAGAGCTACTGCAACCAAAAGCAAATCCGGGTAATAGGCGACATCCCGATTTACGTGAGCTACGACAGCTCGGACGTTTGGACAAATTCCGAGTACTTTAAGCTCGACAGCGACAAAAGGCCTGCATTCGTCGCCGGAGTGCCTCCCGACTACTTCAGTGAAACCGGGCAGTTGTGGGGCAATCCCGTTTATTCCTGGGACAGGCTCAAGGAAACTTTCTATGCGTGGTGGATCAGCCGAATGGAGCACAATCTGAAATATTTCGACATGGTTCGGCTCGATCACTTCCGGGGGTTCGTGGCCTACTGGGAAGTGGAGGCGGCGGAAAAAACAGCCATAAACGGGAAATGGGTGAAAACTCCGGCCGCTGAGTTCTTCCAGACGCTGCTGAGGCGATTCCCCTCGATTCCAATAATTGCCGAAGACCTTGGTGTCATTACCCCTGATGTCAGGGAAATAATGAACGTTTATGAATTCCCCGGAATGAAGGTCCTGCTGTTTGCTTTTGGAGACAGCCTCGCTACAAACCCTTACATTCCCCATAATCATGTGAGCAACTGCATCGTTTACACCGGCACGCACGACAACAACACGGTCAAAGGGTGGTTTGAGCACGACGCCACGCAAAGGGAGAAGGAGAACCTTCTCGCATACTTCGGCCGCGAGTTCGACGAAAATACCATCGCCGGGCAACTGGTGCGCACTGCCATGATGTCGGTTGCCTCAACCGCGATAATCCCGATACAGGACTTCCTTGAGCTTGGGGCTGAGGCCCGCATGAACACGCCTTCGGTCGCACACGGCAACTGGGAATGGAGAGTCGCCGCCACACAGTTGACCCCCGAACTTTCCTCGAAGATTTCAAATTTGACCAAGATTTACGGGAGGGTATAGCGGGAGCGCTTCCCGGTCCCCACTCCTGCACGTTTTTCACTGAAGGGGCCTCAATGTTCAGGCAGGTCCGCTGAACGATCTGTCCCGAAAGCATCCTTCAGTATTCCATTACGGACCTTGGTATCATTTTTGACGGTTGTTGATGGTGTGGTATAATCCACAATGTTGTCTATCGATGAACAGCGGGGTCATGGGACCTTCTCCGATATCCCGCTCATAAATTTTTCAGCCTTGGGTCCATCATTTCAGGGAGTCGACAAAAGATCGTGATATCAGCGGATGCTTTAGAGAAAATTGGGAGATTTGCCAAGTCCAATGAAGTAATCGCCGCTGCTTACGTTTTCGGATCGAGTGCTGCGGGCAAGGAGCGGCGAGAGAGCGACATCGATATCGCCATTATGGTTCGTGGATCGATGGGCGGCTTCGAAAGAGTGCAACTCGAAACAGAACTCTCGAACCTGCTTGGGAAAGACATAGATCTGGTGGTATTCAGCTTAGCCTCAGCGCTTCTTCAGCACCAGATACTCAAATACGGCCGTATTGTCTACGAAGCCGACCCGGGGGAACGAGTCAGACAGGAAGTGACGGCGCGAAGAGAGTACCTCGACTCCCTGGTCCTTTATCGCATAGTAGGTTAGGACAAATCCCATGATGGATAAAGAGCTGGTTTCAAGAAAACTGTCTCAGCTTCGAATGTATGTCGATGAACTGCGGCGAGCAGAGGACATAAATTGGGAAAAATATCGCTCTGACCTCAGGGCCAGGGCTTTTGTTGAAAGGTATATTCACTTGGCCATAGAAGAAGTTATAGACGTTGCGAACCACCTCGTGTCCTTTTATCAGTGGCGTGAGCCGACGAGCTTTCGCGATCTTTTCTCGATACTTAGGGAACATGACGTCATTCCGGAAGCTCACTTGCTCACCTTTCAAAGAATGGCCTCCTTCCGGAACATGCTGGTGCATGGGTATGAGAGCAAAGACGATGAGTTGGTTTTCGGGATATTCAGTAAGCATCTTAGGGACTTCGATCTCTTTATCCTATTGGTGACCGATTGGTCCGGCGATCATTCTTGAGCCGGAGATACTTCATTTGTCCAGGGATTCGAGCCGGATGCTCTGAAGCTTTTCTCATCGGCCCCATATCAGTGCCCGGGCGGCGCTTTGAGCCAGTTGAACG
>OMSV01000165.1 GCA_900290385.1 Syntrophobacter sp. SbD2
GGCTTGGTTCTCAATGAGTTTTTCCCAGAAAGCAATCTTTCGACTCCGCCCGCCTCCCCAGTATAGATGCTTCATCGTTTGGGCCGGTATGTCCCGCTGAGCAATTGCCACTTTGGAGACAACGGCCCTTCCGTGTATTCTCCATGCAGATTTCATACGTTCGGGCCGTCTCGCGGTCTTTAAGAACCGCAGGTCCCCGAGTGTCGTCTCAAGGCCGTGGTCAGCAGGACTGCAAGCCTCGCCCAAACCCGAGACCAACCGTTTCCTCAGGATTCTCCACCTTTTCCTGAGTACCTGTGAAGGTTGTCCTGTGCCGGGGAATATCCTTTTTGCATCGATATGCTCGATGAAAGGGCGTAGAGGAAATCTCTTTTCAAAAAGCCAGGCATCGAGATTCGGCGGTATCTTCAATAGAAGGCGAATGAAAAATTCATGCGCATCTTGACCACGAAAGATCCTTGCTGCCGAGGCGAGCAATTCACAGAAAATCTTGAGAAGCGGCTCTGGAATGTCCCTGATTCTTATACGAAATTTATGGAGCCTGGAGGCCATGCGAAGATAATAGCGGTTCGGTTCCACCCCATCGGGATAAAGGAGCAGTTCCAGGGCCTTCTTGCAAGCCGCAACGGGCCTGCAGGCCGCAGCGGCCTTGTGCGGTTCCAGTGGACGGTCCGGCGATGCTTTAAGCTCGTTCATCATCTGCTCTGCCCGCAAAAAAATGAAAAATCCCCCGGACCCAAAACCAGAAAAGGTCAGGAGGATTCAATGATGGCTTTGCAATCACCGGATCGGGCGCAGGGCGCGTGGGGGATTCTTCTCAGGACTTTTTCCCGGCTCTTTTGAACAGCTTCAACGCTTTCTCCGTCTCCATAACCGGTATGATTTCCGCTACGCCCAGATCGGTCCAGCTAAATATGGACGCGGCCAGATGAGAATCGTCTTCAGCTTCGAACAACCGGAATACCCTGTGGCCGGAAACATCGAACCACTCGCCCTTTATGGTAACTCCGACTGTCTTGTCCGACCCCATTCCACGTTCGATCACCAGGTTTCTATCCTCGGGCGAGTAGCTGAATATGGCTATGAAAAGCATACGGATCTCCTTTCTTACTTACGGTTTGATTCCCGCCATTATTACCTTCAGCAATAATTACCGGGTTATTATAGAGGCAGCGAATCTCAAAACGCAAGCGATTTGACTTTAGAATCCACCCTGTGCGCTTCGGCGATATTTCCCCGTTTGCGGCACCCAGCGGAATAAATCCGGCGTTTTTGCTCGAGTATTTTTTCAGCCGCGTGCAGCTGTTCTGGACTGAGGGGCGCTGTGCGAATCAGTTTGACTATGGCCTCTATACGATATTTGTCCAGGTTCGCAATGCTGGCCGAGAGTTGGTCGGGATGACCGCCACGCTTTATAATAAAAGGTTTTTCGACCAGTCCGATGGGAAAACGGCAGCCGATCCGCAGCCATAGATCGTAGTCTTCACAAGCGGGCAGAGATTCGTCAAAGAGTCCGGCTAAATCGAAAACCCTGCGGTGGACTACCACAGCCGAAGGGCTCACCAGGCATCTTTCGAGTAGCAGCGGAAAACAGTATCCGCTCGGTTTTCTATGATACTTTCGAGCATTTAGGCGCCTGCCGTTTCGGATCCAGATCTCGTCGGTTTGGCACAGAAAGATTTCGGGGTGATCCGAAAAAAACTTCATCTGTGCGCGGAGTTTGCCGGACAGCCACAGATCGTCCGAGTCCAGAAACGCTATCCATTCACCACAGGACCTGGCGATGCCCAGGTTTCGGGCCTTGCTGACCCCCGAATGCTCCTGGCGGATATAGGCTATCTTTCCGCTCAGAGGCGCAAGCGTCTCTACGGTATTATCCGTTGAGCCGTCATCGATCACTATGATCTCGACGTTCTCGGGAACATCCTTTTGATCGACAACGGAGCGCACAGCCTCCACCAGGAACTTTGCCCGGTTAAATGTCGGTATTATTACGCTGATCATGACCTGTTCGGCGAGAGGATTTCGGCCCCGAACGCATAAAGATTGACCTCCGGAGCTAAATGGTATACAGATAAAAACCGATGCCGGTCAAACGCGGCATACAAGTGCGAGTTGTTGTTATATAGCAGGTTTTGTTGCCCTTTGGAATTGCAAGGTTTCAAGCGCCTTTTATTTCCATTCTTTGTTTTCGGGGACGAGGTATTTCCCTGATAAAAAAGGATCAAGTTGAGCTGGGTGCAGTCCTTGAACTCCCGTCGTTAAGGGATCAGGGATTTTTTTGTTTGAGGACATAACGTCGAGGTGAAAATAAAGTGATGCCGCAATTTCAGCCCAATAGCGCACCCGAGCGGCCCGGCTTGGTCGAAGCCGGACGGCAGATAGAACTGGAGAGTTTTCGCATCATCGAAGAAGAGATGGGGCGCCACTCTTTCCCACAAGATCAGTGGCGGATAATTCGTCGAGTTATCCATACGACCGGGGATTTCGATTATGCACAGAGGATTCGTTTCTCGCCCGGCGCTGTTTCCGGCGGAATCGAAGCGCTCAGAAATGGTGCTTGCATCTACGCTGACACGCGGATGATTCGGGCCGGGCTTTCCCCTTGGCGTCTTGTATGGTACGGCAATGAAGTAGTTTGTCCGGCTGATAACAAGCAGAGCCTGGAACTTGCCGAAAGGACCGGGGTGACGCGCACGCTTGCAGCGTTCCGGAATTGCGCTTCGGGTCTGGACGGGGCTGTAATCGCCGTTGGAAACGCACCGACGGCGCTTTTGGAAGTAATCCGCCTGATTGAAGAAGACGGGGTTAGGCCGCGCCTGGTGATAGGGGTCCCCGTCGGGTTCGTGCAGGCAGAAGGGTCGAAGAGCGCTCTTTGCAATCTCTTAAAACAGCCTTCGATAACCGTCCTGGGCAGAAAAGGCGGCAGTTCGGTCGCCGTAGCCATAATCCACGCGCTTCTGGAACTTGCTAAAGCCGGGGAACAAGAATTGCCGAGCTGAATGGGCCACTCATTGTGATATCAATGCCCGGTAATCCGTCTCGATCCGATAATAAAAGAGGCAGGCTCCGCTGTGGGTTCAGCACCGGAACGGCCGCAACAGCAGCAGCCCAAGCTGCCCTGCGCTACCTGATCACCGGCGTCTGCGCCGATGCGGTAGCAGTGCGGCTGCCTTCGGGTGTCTACCTTGCGGTCCCCGTGGCACGGTGCATTGTGCAACGCGGGACTGCGTGCGCTTCGGTTATAAAAGACGGCGGAGACGACCCCGATATTACAAATGGAGCAGAGATCAGGGCGACAGTCAGTATTTTGCGCCATGGACCTGGGCAAGCCGGTCTGGCAGAGCGTGACCGGCCGGCAATTTTGCTGGTGGCGGGCAAGGGGGTAGGGCTGGTCACAAAGCCCGGCCTCCCGGTAGCTCCGGGTGAACCGGCCATAAATCCGGTACCCAGGCAAATGCTCTCTGAAAACATTACTCTTGAGCTCATGCGCTCGGAAAATTTCGATCTCGAACCGCTGTATTTGAATTTCCCCGATCAGGGTATTTCAGCAAGCCGGAGCGCCCAGACAAATAAGCCGGCCCTGCACCTGCCGCTTTATGCTAAAACCGGGCCGGTGGAGACTTTCAAATGGGCCGGCAATTTCTCGGTCCTGGTTGAAATCGAAGTCCCCAGGGGCGAAGAACTTTCCAGGTACACACTCAATACCCGCCTGGGCATTCTCGGAGGAATCTCCATACTAGGCGTCACCGGCCTGGTCAAACCATTCTCTAATGAAGCCTACGAGCAGACTATACTGGCCGCTATTTCGGTCGCCGCCTCGAACGATTGCAGCGCAATAGTCCTGAGCACAGGTGGAAAAAGCGAGCGATTCGCCATGGGCCTCCTTCCGGAACTTCCCCACGAGGCTTTCGTACAAATCGCCGATTTTTTTTCTTTTGCCGTCAGGAAGGCGCGACTCTACGGTTTTTCCCGTATAATTCACAGCGTTTTTTTCGGTAAAGCCATCAAGATGGCCCAGGGACATCCTTATACCCACGCTCATTCAGTGCCGCTCGATCTTGACTTCCTGGCCGGGATAGCTCATAGCCTGGGTCATGACGCTGCTCACTGCCGGGAGTTGGCTTCGGCAAATACCGCCCGGCATGCTCTGGAGATTATTGCAGCCAAGGGCTCATACAATGTCCTGGATTCAGTTGCCAAAAGGGCCGCCTTGCAGTCGGCGCGGTTTGCAGGCCGGGGCGCCGGGATCACGTTGTTTCTTTTCGATTACAACGGCCGCCTGCTTGCTGATGTGAAATGAATGCAATCGATACGGGCTTTTTCAATCGCGGGCATAGCCCAGCCCGCAGAGCGTGGAGTTCTAACGTCTTGAAACCAAGTGAATGGAAGCCGCCCGTGATTGCCGCAATTGGAATGGGTACCGGTCCGCAATGCCTGGGGACTTTGGCCCTCGAGTGGATCGGTGCTGCGCAAATTTTGGCCGGTGGCCGCAGGCATCTCGAACTCTTCCCGGACCATGCAGGGGAAAAACTTTCACTCAAGCCCCCTCTCTCAGAGAGCGTGGAAGAAATCGGCAGGATTTCAAAAACAAAGCGCACAGCAGTCCTTTGCTCGGGCGATCCTTTGTTCTTCGGTATTGGAAGGACATTGGCGGACAGATTTGGCAGGGAGCGCCTCGTGGTAATCCCCAATGTCACCAGCGTTCAGACCCTGTGCGCCAGGGTCTGCGAAAGCTGGGATTCAATTGAGGCCGTGAGCTTTCACGGCATCAAGGGCGGGGCAGGCATTGGGAGCCTCCTCGATATCCTTGACAGAGGCCGGAAGGCCGCCGTAATCACCGACCCTGAGCATAAGCCGCAATGGATCGCACGCGAATTGATCAAATCAGGCCATTGCGAATGCACGCTCATCATCGGGGAGAACCTGGGGACCCCATCGGAGAAAGTGGGGTCATTTTCGCCTTCGGATGCCGCAGACGAGGAGTTTTCGCCCTTGAACGTCATTCTTATCCTACCTGCCCAACCTGTCGCCAAAACTGATAAAAGGGACAAGTCCGGACGGATTTTCGGGTTTGGCGAGGAGGCGTTTGAACGGCAAGCCGGGATGATTACAAAGATGGAAGTCAGAGCGGTGGTGCTTGCTTCACTTCAGCTCGAGCAGGGGCAGGTCCTTTGGGATCTCGGCGCGGCCACAGGCTCGGTCTCCGTGGAAGCCCTCAGGATAGCACGTCTGAAACGGGTCTTGGCGGTCGAAAATAACCAATCCAGGTATTTCAAACTCCTTCAAAATCTGGAGAAGTTCGGCGCATCAAAGGTGGAGGCAGTGTGCGCAAGGGCCTCTGAGGCGATAGGCGCCTTTCCCGACCCGGATCGGGTCTTCATCGGGGGAAGCGGCAACGATCTCAACGCTATCCTTGAAGCCGTAGCCCGGAGGCTCCTTCCGGATGGGAGAGTGGTGCAGACGGTCGTCCTGCTTCGGACGCTCGAAAAGGTGAGCGCGTTCTGGAAGGACAGGGATTTCAAGGTATCCATCGTTCAAATCCAGGTGAACCGCTCAGTTCCTACCGGGAAAGACCTGAGGCTCGAGGCGCTCAATCCTGTCTTTATCTTGTCGGCCTGGCGAAGTAACTGAGCAGGCCAGGGGGCCATAGGCGCTGCTGTACCTCTCGCAAAATTGCTCCCAACTAAACCTGTGCTCCTGAGTTCCGTAATGTTCAAGGGAAAATGACGCTACGGCAGATCCCATCCGGCATGCGATATTCCATGGCAGATTCATGGCTCTGCCCTTGAGCACCCCCGCTCGAAAAGCGTCACCCGCTCCGGTCGGATCCAGGACCTTATGGACAGGAATAGCAGGGATAAGCAACCTGTTGCCTTCGATATCGATCGTAGCCCCTTCCGATCCGTTTGTGGTGATTACCACTTTTACTGCATCATAGAGATTCTCCATTTCCCAGTCGGTCATCCGGAGAAACAGCGCGAGTTCATAATCATTTGAGATGAGGCATAGCGCTCCTGAAACAACTTCCCGCAATTCATCGCCTTCCCAGATATTCAGGCTTTGCCCGGGGTCGAAGAAAAAGGGCGCATTGGCAAGTCTGGCTCTTTGGGCCAGGTTCGTCATGTCCCTCTTGTTGCCCGGCCCTATGAACACCGTATCGGAACCATCGAACGATGGAAGGTCCGCCTCGACGGCCATTGCTCCGGGATTGAACGCGGTTATCTGATTATCATCCAGGTCGGTCGTAATGTATGCGCCGGCGGTAAAGATGCCCGGAATCTGCTTTATGTAGGCTGTCGGCAAATTATTTTGGACCAGCCAGCGTTCATACCGGGAGAAATCCTCCCCGGAGGTAGCCACAATGAAGGGGGACTCTCCAAGAAGGGACAGGCTATACGCAATGTTGCCGGCAGTCCCTCCGAATTTTTCTACCAGGTTGTTTATGTTGAAGCACACGTTCAGCGCGTGAATTTTGTCGGGCAGAATGTGATCGACGAAACGGCCTGGGAAATCCATGATGCGGTCATAAGCCAGGGAGCCGGAAATGTAAATTGGCATTGTATGCTCCTGTTTGCGTAGTTGCTGGACCATACATTATTCTCCAAATTTTGAAAACCCCTGACGCACATTAAAATGCGGTCTCAGCCAAGAGGCGCAGCTCAATCTTCGACGCCTTCTGCAAAACCCCCGTTGCCGATCCGGTTGTCATATGACGCGTCTTTTGGTAGAATAGCCTTCCAATCCCTTATGGTTTCATGACAGACACTCACTTAAAAACCTGATGTTGCTGAATCTTTCCAAAAACCAAAGGAGAAATCATGAGAGAAGTTGTCATCGTAAGTGGAGCGAGAACTGCGGTCGGAAATTTCATGGGGTCCCTAAAGGACATCCCCGCTGCCCAGCTCGGAGCGATTTGCATTCGGGAGAGTTTGAAACGTGCCGGCCTGAGACCTATGGCTACGCAGGATATGGTTTCCTTTGCGCCTGAGAAGTTGAAAGGAACGGGTCTGATCGAGTTGGAGCAGAAATACCGCCAATGGGATGACTCACATCGCGAAATCGAGGTCGATGAGGTCATAATGGGCAATGTGGTCCAGGCCGGTCAGGGACAGAATCCGGCCCGTCAGGCTGCCATTTATGCCGGTATGCCGAAGGAGACCCCGGCTTTTACCGTCAACAAAGTCTGTGCCTCCGGAATAAAATCCGTCGCCCTGGCTGCTCAGGCAATCGCAGCCGGTGATGCCGAAGTCATCGTGGCCGGCGGGATGGAAAGCATGAGCCAAATTCCCTACGCAATGCCGAGCCTGCGCGCGGGCGCCCGCATGTTCAATGTGGAGGCCGTAGACCTGATGGTCCATGACGGATTGTGGGAGCTTTATTACGGTTATCACATGGGGGTAACCGCTGAAAACATAAGCGAGAAATACGGGATCAGCCGCGAAGACCAGGACAAACTGGCTTTTGAAAGCCATCAGCGCGCAAGAGCGGCAATTGCGTCCGGCAGGCTCAGGGACGAAATCTTCCCGGTCACGGTGCCAAGGCCCAAAGGTGATCCGCTCGTGTTCGAAGTCGACGAACGTCCGATGGACACAACGATGGATAAAATGGCCAAGCTGAAGCCGTTTTTCAAAAAAGACGGCG
Source organism: Syntrophobacter sp. SbD2 (assembly GCA_900290385.1). The sequence goes on from OMSV01000165.1 coordinate 7,645, forward strand.
CCGTCACGGCGGCCAACGCCTCGGGTGTCAATGATGCAGCCGCTGCGGTCCTGGTAATGTCCAAGGACAAAGCCGATGAACTGGGGCTAAAGCCCCTGGCCTATATAAAGTCGTATGCGGCAGGCGCCATTGATCCGGCCTACATGGGCTGCGGGGTGATTCCCGCCACCCGGCTGGCTCTGAAAAAGGCGGGATGGACCATGGACCATGTGGACCTTGTCGAGCTGAATGAGGCTTTTGCGTCTCAGGCCCTGGCCTGCATACGGGAATTGAAGATGGATTGGAACAAGGTCAATGTCAATGGCGGCGGGATTTCCATCGGTCATCCCATCGGATGCACCGGGGCACGAATCACTTACGCCCTGGCGATGGAAATGAACCGTAGAAATTCCAGCAGGGGCCTGGCCACTCTCTGTATCGGAGGGGGGATGGGCTTCACCCTCACTCTGGAAAGAAAATAACCATTCGCAAGGCGGGGCAGTGTGCGGGCGGTCCTAAGAGCCTGGAATCCCTTGCCCGCTCACGCGCCCCGTGAATCTGTCGATGGAATTGCCCGGTGAGGGGTCATCGAGCATTTGCGAGTTGTCCGGATCTCAGAGACCGGTTCTCCTCTGCCGGCCCGTTTTCGAGCTTGCCGGAGGAGTTCAGCAAAGGTTTTGTCTCCACCTGTCTCAGTTTCAGCCAGGGTTCCAGTTCTGCGATTTTTTTTCAATTTTCAAAGTGAGTTCCAAAGTTGCCCTTTCAGCCGTAACACGGTTTACCGCAGTTGCATCACCGTATCACCGCGGGCGGGACCCGTGGTATCATCTGCTATCAGTTAGGCTGATCACCTAACTGACAAGGAGATTATATGAGTGATCGGCCGAGTGCATTTTTGGAAGCCCTCGGGTATTCCGAGGAACCTTTCGGCATGTTCTATACCGATACTGAGCCAGAGAGCGGATTCGTGCCAAAGGAAGGCGCAGCGTTCTCCAGCGAGATGGAGAAACGGGGAGAGGTCGACTTTTCTGCTCTTTTTGAGAACTGGTCGTGCGTAATGGGACATATATGGCTTGCCCGAAAGAAAAAGTCCGCTGCCTATTTCGAAGCCGGTCGCTTCGGATGCATTGGTGGTTCATTCTATCTCGGCTTCCACAAACCACAGCTCCAATTCATTGCCCATTACGTCTCAACCGGCATCCCGGGCCGCTTGAATGGTGAACGGTACCTTCCCTCACCGGAGGTGACACGGCGGTTTTTCAATGAACTGTCACCGCGGCCGGCCCCCGCCAGGTTTTGCGTATTCAAACCGCTCAGCCTGTTCAAAGAGAATGAATCACCGGAAATTGTGACTTTCTTTGCCAGGGGTGAGACGATGGCCGGCCTATGCACGCTTGCCACGTTCGTTACCGAGGATTTCGAAGTAGTTAGCTCGCCGTTTGGCGCTGGGTGCAGCTACATTGTCACATGGCCCCTGCACTACCTGAAACAGGGCAGGATGAAGGCCGTTATCGGAGGCTGGGACCCGTCGGACAGGAAGTTCATGAAAACCGACGAGATGACCTTTTCAATTCCCTATGAAATGTATCTTCTTTTCCTTGATAGATGGGGGGAATCTTTTCTGTTGACCGATACCTGGGCTGGGGTGAAGAAGAAAATCGCACGAAGCAGGAAAGTATGGGGTGAGGAATGAAAAGGGAAATTAAATGAAAATTTCCAGAGGAATCTACGGACTTAAAGGACTTAGAAGGTTTAGCGCAATCACCAGTGTACTCGTCAAACACGGGTTTGGCGATGTTCTCGAAAGGGTGCTCAGCGTCAGGAAAGGGTTCCCATCGGCCCGCCGCATCCGGCTGGCGCTGGAGGAGTTGGGGCCGAGTTTCATTAAGCTTGGCCAGCTCATGAGCACCAGGGCCGACATCTTCCCTCCCGAATACATAGCTGAATTTAAAAAGCTCCAGGACATGGTGCCTCCGGTTTCTTTCGAGGAGGTCAAGGCGGTTATCGAACGAGAGCTCGGAAGGCCCATCCTCGAAATCTTCGCCGAATTCGACGAGAAATCAATCGCGGCGGCCTCTGTTGGCCAGGTGCATATAGCAAAGCTGCATTCTGGGGAGAAGGTCGCGGTCAAAATCATTCGCCCCGGAATCGACCGGCGGATAAAAGAGGACCTTCGTCTGATGTATTTTATAGCGGGCAAGGCTGAAAAAGCGCTCGAAATCGGCAGGGTCATCGGCGCAACGAATCTTGTCCGGGAATTCGAGCGCAATATAACCCGCGAACTCGATATGATGATCGAGGCCGGAAGCATTGAAAAGTTCGCCGTCAATTTCGAGGAGGTCCAGGAGATTTACATCCCGAAGGTCCATTGGGACTACACAACCAGGTCTGTGCTGGTTATGGAACATATCGAAGGCATAAAGATGGATCAGGTCGAAGAGATCCGCGCGGCTGGAATCGACCCTAAAGAGGTGGCATTGATCGGGTTGCGCTCCTTTTCCCGCCAACTCATGCTCTACGGCTTTTTCCATGCAGACCCGCACCCCGGAAACACAATCGTAATGTACGACGGGCGGGTGAGCCTCGTGGATTTCGCCATAACCGGTTATCTGGACGAGGAGCTGATGCGCCAGATCGCCAACCTCTTTCTGGGATACGCCGAACACGACTACGACATGGTTATGGATGCCCTGATGGAAGCAGGGCTGATAAACGAGGATATGGACCTCAAAACATTCCGGGGCGATCTCAAGGACGTAAGCGAATCCTTCTATGGCCGCTCCCTTCAGCACATCTCGGTAAAAGACGTCTCTGACCAACTGATGGATATTGTCCTGAAATACCACATCAGGCTTCCAAGAAATCTGCTGCTGCTTCTGAAAACATTTATCCAGACCGAGGCGCTCGGAAAGATACTTGGCAGCGACGCCAGCATCCTCGAGGTAACAAAGCCCTTCGCCAAACAACTCCTCCAGCGCGGCTTAAACACCCAGAGCATCCTGAGAAATCTCGATCGGGAGGGCCGTGCTATGAGTGTGTACGTAAGGAGTATCCCCAAACATCTCAACGACATCCTCAGGCAGACAGCGGCCGGCAGACAGCAGATAGAACTTCGCCACACC
>OMSV01000206.1:0-20765 GCA_900290385.1 Syntrophobacter sp. SbD2
CCGGCCGTGTCAATCTCCAATCACGACACCCCGCGGAGCGTCGAGGTATCTGCTGCTGCCCATCATCCTCTACGGCCACCGCCAAAGGCAGTGGCCAAGTCGGCTGGCGGCCCCGCCGCCCCCGCCGCCCCTGATCAAGTCCAGAAGCATAGGGTCGATCAGGTCGAAAAGCGCTCCGCAAAAGCCGCCGTGGTTCATTCTTTTCCCAAAGAGCGTGCGGCGCAGAGGATCGACCCTTTCATTTACTGTTCCGGTCTTGCTGACCATTCCCACTCCGGCGGCGATCTTTTCTTCAAAGAGCAAGCGCTTTGCCAGAGNNTGGATATGCCGGAAACGCTCACTGAGTTCCTGGTCCGACGCCAGGCGCTTTCGTATCGAGTCAAGCACCCCGCCGACTGCACTGTAACTTTTCAGGCCGAACTGAGATCCAATGGCTGCGAAACTGTCTTTTCGCATGGTTCGAATCAGGTGGATTGCCACGGCGCGCGGTTCGTTAAATCGTCCCCTTCGGCATTTGACCAGCTCAGACTCGTCAATTTGGTAATGGGAACACACAGCTTGCACTATTCTCAAGGATTGTGGGGCCGGGGTTTTTGCGGGGTAGGCAAACACAGTTATAAAAAGGCCACACTTCTAGTGGCTTACACAGGTAGCTCGAATTTGTCGTGTGCCTACGTTTCTGAGGGTGCCGATTTGACATCCAAGACAGTCTTAGGCATTTGAATCCTTAGAGATTTTAGTATTGCGACAAGCTCTGAAGTGGGTTCGTTACGCTGAAAGAATTGATTTTGTGGGGTGTGGAACTCGGTCGCCTGGAGGGTGGAAAGCGTCCCTTGGATTTGCGGCCAGGATTGCTTGCACTCCAGTTCGGCCACTCTTTCTATGAGAAGGGAGAAAACGCAAAGCTTCACGTGGGCTTCGATGCGTTTGGGCAGCCAGTGGTACATAGGCTCCATCTTGATCCTGGTGCTCTTAAGGGTCCTGAAGGCCCGCTCGATCACGAGGAGCCCCCTATAACCGGCTGCTGCGTCTTCAACAGTGATGGTATCGTCGTTGGTCTGGAGCACCCATTTGCCGTCATACTTTGACGCTTGCTGAATCGTCTCACGGTTCAGGCGGATTCGGCTCTGCTTATCGACTGTAAGATAGCGTTTGTACCTGCCGGAGGCGAGAAGATCGATGGCCCATCCGGCAGTCGCCTGATGATCCGGATGATTTTTGAGTTCCTCTTCAAGCTCTTTGACAACTTGCTCCCTATGCTTTCGCTCCCTTTCAGCCTCGCGGGGATTGTAGCACAGAATATACCGGCGCCGGAGTTCCCCATCGCCTACGACTACTTCCTTCGCCTGGAGGTTTTCGGTAATCGTTCTAAACCGGCCGGGCTTGGCGAGTACCTCTTCCTTAATCTCGGAAACGCTGGCCATGCGGGTAGCCAGAAGGTACTTCCCACAGGCCCGGGCCAGTTCATCGCGGTTAGTGGAGGAATTCATTCCAGAGTCGGCCACGAAGAGCGCCCGCCCAAGCTTCCATCCCCGAAGGTCTTCCCGGACCTTTTTTACCGTATCCACATCGGAGGTGTTGCCGGGAAAAACCCAACTCCTAACGGGCAGCCCTTCGCGCGTTACGGCAAGAGCGACCACTATCTGCGGACTCCATGTTCCATCTTTGGAATGGCCGTACTTTCGAAAGCCCGCTCCCGTCTCCGTGTCCTGGTCAGCCTCATCAATTGAGAAGGAGGCGGTGGTCGTGTCGTAGAAGATGACATCCACAACCAGATTGAAAAGATTTGCGATGTGGAAAAAGACAGCATTTTCGACTTCATCCACATTCCAACGCAGAAGGTCCATTGCCTCATACATCTGGTAGAGCTTTAGGGTGCTGCACGAAGGCATGTAGACTTTTTGAAGCCAACGGTCCCAGACACCGAGCTTCGAGTCACCCTCGCAGAGCCGGTTTACAACCATGGCAAGAAGGGCTCTTTCGTGTAAAGGGGTGCCTCCGGATTCTTCCATAACTTTGCGCAATGTGGGGCCGAGCTTCAGTCGCTCCCAGAGCGCCTCTACCACAAAGGGAACGCCCAACTCAAGCGTCTGGATGAGCGATACCTCTTCAGGCAAGGCCGCGGGGTGCTCGCCAATGAGAATCGGAGTCCCATCGGTAGACTCCAGAGGATCACGGACCTCCACGCCGCAGACCCTGGCAATCGACCGGCAAAGCCTCACCAGGTCATCCCGGTCGAGTTCATCTGCCCGCCCGAAATTGTAAATAATCTCGGCGACCGGATTTCCCGTCTCGGAATGCCGGACGTTGTGGGCAAGCTGGTAGTACTCGACCACCGATCCATCTCTATTTTTGCGTCTTGTTGTTCGAAGATACATGCCTACCTAATTAGCATGTACTAGGACGGCATGTCATCTTAAAAAAGATATATCGTGTGCCTACGCGTTTTGAACTTTTGGAAAGCTTGGGGGGCTGCAAACCCGCATGGAATCTAGGGGGTACTAGTAATATTAGTGCGATATGTGCCTATTTGGCAAAAACCCGAGATAGAGGCCGCTAAGGCCATCTTCTGTGCTGCGTGTCTTAGCCTGGGTTTGGATATGGATTAAGTCCGGACAATGGCCTCTCGGTGGAAGATTTTGGTTTGCGGACCCCGGTGGATTGGGAGAGATCTAAAGGATAAAAAGCATCATTGGCCGCCGGATTATCAGATAACTGAAAATATGAGACCCGTCATCCCGTCATAGAGTATTCACTTGGGGAAGAGCGCCACGTCGAGAAACAAGCTTATAGAGGTGATCAAAACCCGATCTGAATGCAGGCCCTGAGCTTCCTGCGCGGCTTTTCCGCATCTCATCAACGCTTTACGCTTCGCTCCAGTCTTCGAGCACCAGTCCCGGCACTCGCTCAAATTCTTTTTTATTGTTTGTCACCAATATCAGGCCTGACGCCCTGGCTTGACCGGCTATCATCATATCGTAAGGTCCAATGGGCTGACCCGTACGATAAAGCGCGGCCCGTATCTGTCCGAAATGATATGCGGCTTTGTCGTCAAAGGGCAGCACTTCAAGCCTGGCGATCATGGCCTCGATGTCCGCCAGATTCCGTTCCACCTGTTGTGAATGTTCCGCCCCAAACACCAATTCCCCCAATGTTACAGCGGGAAATGCACATCCGGCCGTGATGATCCTGAAAGCGCCTCTTCACCTGCTGAGGACGGTTTTTCAAAGTGAAGATGATAATATTGGTGTCCAGCAGATATTTCAGCATTCCATGGTCTTCCGTCGCTGGTCTTCCGGTTGCTTTCGCTCTACCATGAAATCACTGGAAACCCCCGGTGCATTGAACCACTCATCCCAAGATTGGCCAACAGGCTCAATCATGCGTTTGTTGCCAACCGCAGTGATTTCAACATCCTTCACGGATTCCGGAAAGGCGACTTCCTTGGGCAGGCGAACAGCCTGACTCCGGTTGCTTTTAAAAATTCTGGTTTTCATGCAAGCCACAACGGTACCCCCACAAAAAATATTTATTGTTTTCGGAAATATTATAAAATTAATGGAGGATATGTCAATGGGATATACAGTTCATGACATCATGTTCGGTGAACACACATCGAGGGGTGTGTCCCCTGAATCATGGCTTCCTTCGGGTGCGATCAACCGAATTTCCGGTGTGGATTTCATGCCGGAATGGTCCTGCGTGGACTCTCCATCATTGAGTACCCCTTGCCAGAAGAGGTGCCAACAAAGGCTCACAGATTGCCGCTGTACGTGGTAAATTCCTCCAAATCAACATCAGCTCAGGCTCAACGAAAGTCCACCTTCCTTGCCAATAAGTAGATTTTGCGATGTTTCAATACATGGTTCGCTTATCTTAAAATCATCTGAGAAGTGGCGTGCGGCAAATGACAATCATTAAGTTTAGTTTCAGTCCGGATTTTTTGTCCTAAAAGAGTCCTTCTCCTCCCCGGCCGTGTCAATCTCCAATCACTACACCCCGCTGAGCGTCGAGATATCTGCTGCTGCCCATCATCCTCTATGGCCACCGCCAAAGGCAGTGGCCAAGTCTGCTGCGGCCCCGCCGCCCCCGCCGCCCCTGATCAAATCCAGAAGCATAGGGTCGATCAGGTCGAAGAGCGCTCCGCAAAAGCCGCCGTGGTTCATTTTTTTCCCAAAGAGCGTGCGGCGCAGAGGATCGACCCTTTCATTTACCGTCCCGGTCTTGCTGACCATTCCCATCCCGGCGGCGATCTTTTCTTCGAAGAGCAACCGCTTTGCCAGGGCGCAGAATTCCAGGGTTTTTTCTTCCAGCTCTTTGGTCCTCTCCGGCCAGTTTGCGCAAAAGACAGCCGACCCTAACCCTGCATCCGGTTCGGCCGTTAATTTGTGTTCCAGCTCCGCCATATAGCTAAGCGCCACATATAGAGTGCCATACTCAAGACCCCGTATACCCCGCTTCCAGTTGAGCAGCCACGGTTTTCTCCAGTTCCAGAGCAGGTTGGCCTCTCCAAAGGCTATCAGGTCGGCAGCGGCTTGCTTTGCCTTCGAAATTCCCGATGGTGGATACCGGATGTCCGATGGCGCCGCGCTTAGCTCCTGACGGGTGAGGGGAGATGAACTCCGTTTTGCTCCCTGGGCATGAGGCGAACCGTTCACGCTTTTTTCGCCTCCTGGCGTGGGAACACCGGAAACATCATGCAGATAATTCAGTATATTTAACAAAAGCCGGTTCCCCCAAAGGTCGCCGGGGGTCTCGAGATGAGCGTATGAAAGAATGAGCCGGCCCTTTCCCTTCTCAATTTCGATTATTGCCGGATGGCCCTTGATCCGCGCCGGGTCAAGGTTGACTCCGTAGGATTTCTCCAGTTGCTCCCAGCCGGCGCTTTCGCCTGTGTCGCATACTCGCAGGTCTGCGACCTGAAAGCCAGCCCCGGGGTCAGCGTATGAACCAAGGCAGGCGGCCCGGCAACCGGGGTCCATCCGGAATTGAGAGGGCCACCAGACAGAAACGGGAATCATGGCCGGAAGACCCTTCCAGGCAGGATGGGAAAGCGCACCTGATATATGAATCTCACCGCTTGCGCTCGGAAGACGTTCGGACAGGGGCATTCTGCGAACCGGGGTAAGGTAAAGAGCGGGAGGGCTCGACAGGGCCAGCCCGGCGCCCCCGCAAAATCCGATATAAGAGCCGCCTTCGTCGATGAACCAGGCTATTTTTTTTCTGCCCGTTTCTCCAAGCGCACGCACTTTATGGGCCGCCCACCCGCCCGGCACAATCAGAATTCGAAATGCGTCAAGGCAGTCTTCGCAAATCTCCGATGCGCTGAGCAACCGGAAGGGGACCCCGAGCGCCGACAGCGTATCCATGCAAAGAAGCCCCCATACGAGTGATTGGGTCCACAGGATCGCTACGGGAGGGCCGGCCCAGCCGGGAGATCCGGAAGAATCAGTCTTTTGCATCTTTCTCAGTCTCGTAGCACTGTGTTAACCCATAAGCGTTCACCGCAGAGCCGCAGAGAGCGCGGAGAAGGTCAAAATCTTTTTGACAGGATTTACACGATTAACAGGATTTACAGGATTAAAAAATCTCCAAATCAGGGATTCAGGCTTATAGGGATTTAATTCATAGATTCCTCAATTCGGCATTCACAAATCCGTTAGGGAGCATGCTACATCTTTACAAGTTGTTTTCTTATAAATCCTGTTAATCCTGCTTAATCCTGTTAATCCTGTCGAAAGGCTTTTCCTCCGCGGTGAATACTTTTTACCGTGCGTCTCCGCCGCCACCGAAGGCAGCGGCGAGTCAGGATCGTCAATCCTGGGCGCGGCGGCTCGCCGCCCCGGACTTTTTGAGCACGGCAACCCCGCCCTGGACGTTTACCGTATTGCCGATTCCCGCCCGATCCAGTTGACGCATTGCTTCGTAGGATCGAACCCCCGAATTGCACATCAAAAGAAGCCGCTTGTCCCTTGGGACCTCCTCCATTCTTCTGTTCAGGGTCTCCTGGGGAATATTGAGCCAGCGGTCTCCATAGCGCTCTACAAACGGGGCCGCATTGGCGGGTCCTCGTACATCCAGGCAGAGGCAGTCAGAGCTTTCATCCAAAAGAAAACACCTTTCGAACTCATCCGGTTGCATCGGCCGGTTCAAGCCGTCCAGGATATTCTCCGCCGTGTTGCCTGCCGCGTTGACTACGTCCAGGGCAGACGCAAAAGGGGGAGAGTAGGCTATTTCCAGATTCGAAATATCTTCGATCGAAGGTTTGAATGGAAGAACGGCGGCAATCGCGTTTATGCGGCCGATGACCGCATCGCCGTTTGCGCCTACGGCCTGTGCGCCCAGAATGCGCCGGGTCTTCCGGTCGACCGTGAGTTGGAAATAGATAAGGTCCTGGGTCGGATAGAAGTGCGCCCTGTCGGCCTGGACAACCAGGACCGGTTCGGCGTCGAAGCCGCACTTCAGGGCCGATTGAGGCGTTATGCCAGTGGAAGCGACGCCCAGGTCGAAAATCTTTATCGCAAAACTGCCCACCGTGCCGGCGAACTCTGCGGCCCCACCGGCAAGGTTGGTCCCGATTACCCGCCCCTGCCGGTTTGCAAGGGAACCCTGGGGAAAGTAGACCGGATTCCCTGTGACGAGGTGCTGGATTTCTATGCAGTCGCCTCCTGCGTAAATTTCCGGGTCCGAAGTCTGAAGCATCCGGTTGACTACTATAGCCCCTGAGGGGGCAACAAGAAGCCCGGCGCTACGGGCAAGCTCCGAGTTGGGGCGAACGCCTGCAGCCGTGATTACCAGGTCGGCCCGGATGCTGCCATCGGACGTTTTCACTTCGTAGCACCCGCCGCCACCGAAGGTAGCGGCAAGTCTGGTGTCGTCAATCCCGGCGGGCGGTCCCGGTTCCCAAGCCCGGATTTCAATTACACGGCGTCCGAGATGAAGCTGCACGCCTTTTTCTTCCAAATGGGCACGGATGATTCCGGCAAGCGAGCGGTCGAGAATTCCCGGCAACACCTGTTGCTCAATCTCCACCAGGTGGGTCTCGATTCCCCAGAGGTCGCCGAGCGCTTCCGCCATTTCACAGCCAATTGCCCCGGCGCCGACGATTACGGCGGTGTTCACCTTGCCACCGGAAATTTTGTCCTTCACGGCGATTGCGGAGTTAAGGTCTGAAACCGAAGTCACCCCGGGCAGGTCAATACCCGGAATCGGGGGCTTGTTCGGTATGCTTCCGGTTGCTATCACCAGGCGGTCGTACGGGAGGTCTTCCTCACCCCCCGATGTCAAATCCAGGACACGCACTTTTTTGCCTGCCCGGTCGATCGCGAGCGCCCGCGTTCGGGTCCTTACCCGGACGTCCTTAGCGTCCTGAAAAAACTCGGGGGTCCTCTGCATGTGGAAGCTCGTGCTCATCAGCTCCTGCACGCTGCTTATATCTCCCGATATGAAATAAGGGATCCCGCAGCCCCCGTAGGAAATGTATTGGTCCTGATCGATTATGACCACATCGGCGTCAGGTTCGAGCCTCTTCAAGCGGCACGCCGCTTTCGGCCCCAGAGCAACGCCTCCGATTATCACCACACGTTTTGCACTCATCGGTTTTTTTCTCCGATCCTCATACCAAGTTGCGTTCAGCCGAATAACCCCAAACTGAGCGGGGGAAAGTTTTCTCACTTTAAAGATGCCCCGCACCCCCGCAGGATCTCGATGCTCCGCCAAGTATTATTTGATACTTTCTTGAACGCAACAAGCTATTAGTCGTTTCCAAAACTGCGGATGGCCCCGCAGTCCGGACATGTCCACTGAATTCCGTTACAGGTCATTCCCCAAAAATTTTCTTCCATGCAATCCGAACAGATCATGAAACCGCACGGACACGTCCAGCAAAAACTTTGCTCCTGCGAGCAGGCGCTGCATATATACCTTTCCGGCCGCCGCCATCTTCCCTTTCGCCCGGATTTTTCCAATCCGCTCATTTTTCCTTCTTTCAGTATTTGAGTTCCATTTTAATTTTAAACCGGCAATTGTGCTCATGGCCATGAAAATCGGGCCAATGCAAGCCATGTGTGTATAAATCAGGCACATCTTAACCGCGGAGGCGCAGAGAAGGGCCTTTTAAGATTGGCCTTGTCAAATTTTGATTTTCTTTCTCCTTGATCGGACTACGCCCCGCCTCGGCGGTGGCTACACCGGTGAACGCTTTCCCTTTTCATGCCTGCTTTTTGCCGCTTCTGGGTGCCGTTTCAATTGCCGCTTTTATTTCCGCTTCTGGTTGCCGTTTTGCACGGCCAAATTTTAGCAGATAGTCTGAACTACGAATTCCCAAATTAAGGGATTTAGGGATTTTTCAATTCCCCAATTCCTGAATTCCTCAATGATTATTTCTCGAATTCCTAAATTCCTAAATCGAGGGTTTAAAATGAAGTGCAGGCATTGCGTTAAAGATTTCGAACCAATGGAGGCCATGGACGGGAACCGTGGTGCGTTCAATCTTTGGGAGGCGGTTTTACTGCAGGCGATTGAAGATTTTCATCACACAGGACGGGGCCTCGAAATCGTAATGAGCGGGATCAAGGTGCAGTGGCGGACAAACAGTGCCGAGACGCGCCGCAATAAGCGTAACGCTACGGCATGGTTTGCATCGTCTTGTGAAGATCCCGGCAGTTTTTTGTGGATCTGCGACTTGTTTGAGCTGGATGCCGATCTTGTAAGGGCCAAGGTAAAGAGCAAAAATTTCAAGTTGACCCGGTGAGTGATACATCTCAGGGGTTGTGACGACTTTCTTCGCCATGTTGGCCGTCTCCCTTGACACTTTGGCATGTCACTGATTACCTGTGTATTCATTCTACTGATCTTTGACATGCAGGAAATGATTCAAACAAAGGGGCTGACATATGAAAGAAATCAGTGAGCTGGTGACTCCGCACGACATTGGCTACACAAAGGACCATGAATGGGCAAGACTTGATGGGAAGATAATTCGGATAGGCATTACCGATTATGCTCAGGATAGGCTCGGGGACATTGTCTTTGTGGAGACCCCCGAAGTGGGCAAAACATTAAAGAAAGGCGAGGAATGCGGAACATTGGAGTCCGTCAAGGCGGTGGCTGAAGTCTACATGCCGGTCAGCGGGGAAATAATCGAGGTAAATACCGCGCTGGAAGAGTCGCCCGATTTAGTCAATAAGGCCCCGTACACCGATGGATGGATAGCAGAAGTGAAGCCTTCCAATCTCTCCGAGATGGATGGCCTTCTGACCCACGATGCCTATCTTGAGATGTTGAAAGGGATGCAAGAATGAGATACCTGCCTCACACCGAAGAAGACATCGCCCAGATGCTCCACGTGACGGGGGCTTCGAGTCTGGACGATCTTTTCTCATCAATTCCCGAAGATTGCCGCCGCAAGACGGACCTCGTGCTGCCCGGGCCTTTGACGGAGTGGGAATTAAACGAGATGATGGCGGCCCTGGCGCAATCGATGGCCGTGGCGCCCCTGTATAAAGTATTTCTGGGAGCGGGCAGTTACGAACATCACATCCCGGCATCGGTGTCCTATCTTCTTGGCCGCTCTGAATTCTCCACATCCTATACTCCATATCAGCCGGAAATAAGCCAGGGGACATTGCAGGCAATTTTTGAATACCAGACTTTCGTTGCTTCTCTTTTGGGCATGGACGTAGCCAACGCCTCACTCTATGACGGGGCTTCAGCATTGGCCGAAGCACTGCTTATGGCGGCCCGCGTGAGCGGGCTGAAAAAGGTGGCGGTATCGAGCCTTATTCACCCCCTCTATAGGCGTGTGATAAGCACCTATCTTGAACCAGCGGAGTTCGAAATAATCGAGCTGCCTTTTTCGGCAGACGGCACAACGGACCTGAGCAAACTGGAGAGCACCGAAGGATTTGGGGCCGTCGCCATTCAGTCGCCTAATTTTTTCGGCTGCATAGAAAACCTGAGTGCTGTCGGCAACCTGACCCGCGACACACAGACCCTTTTCATCGCTTCTTTCACGGAACCTCTCGCTTATGGTCTCTATAAGAGCCCCGGGTCCCAGGGCGCCGATATTTCGTGCGGCGAAGGTCAAAGCTTCGGCATTGCCCAGAGCTACGGCGGACCGGGGCTGGGAATGCTTGCCTGTCTCAAGCGGTACGTGCGGAGCATGCCGGGCCGCCTGGTGGGGCAGACTGAGGACATGGACGGAAAACGAGGATTTGTCTTGACGCTTGCCACTCGGGAACAGCACATAAGACGGGAAAAAGCCACGTCCAATATCTGCACCAACAGCGGTCTTTGCGCCGTAACCGCCGCCATGTACATGGCCTCGCTCGGTGGGAGCGGGATACGTGAACTTGCCCGGCTCAACTATGACAAGAGCGAGTACCTCAAGAAGGAACTGAGAAGGGCCGGATTCAAAATACCCTTTGCCGCCGCCACGTTTAATGAATTTGTCGTCGAATTTTCGCCCGGCTTTGAGGCGGTTTATAAGCGCTTGCTCGACCGGAAACTGGTGGCAGGGCTTCCTTTGGCGGTCTACTACCCCCAGCTTCCCAACCATTACCTGCTGTGCGTTACGGAAACCAAAACCAAGAAAGATATCGACGCACTCGTGAGCGAATTGAAACGAGGTTGAATCATGAAAGAATTCGCAGGCTCCACTGGATTGGTGCTCAATGAGCCCCTGCTCTTCGAAAAAGGCAAAAAGGGCAGATCGGGGATTTCCATGCCCCGGAGGGACGTGGAATTTTCTGAACTGGATGAAACCCTGACCGGAAACGGCCCGAATTTCCCCGACCTGAGCGAAGTCGAAGTAGTGCGCCACTACACTCGCTTGTCCACGTGGAACTTTGGCGTAGATACGGGCATGTATCCCCTGGGTTCATGCACCATGAAGTATAATCCAAAGACCAATGAGAGGCAGGCCGCCCTGCCAGGGTTTGCCGGGGCCCATCCCCTGCTGCCCGCAGCATTGTCTCAGGGGGCGCTCAAAGTGATGCTTGAACTCGAACGTCTTCTGGCGGAAATCACCGGTATGGACGCGGTTTCTCTTCAACCGGCAGCCGGTGCTCACGGCGAATTGGCAGGCATGCTCGTTTTCCATGCTTATCATAAGAGTAAAGGTTCTCGGCGTTCCAAAATCATTGTTCCGGACACCGCACATGGCACCAACCCGGCCAGTGTAGCTTTGTGCGGCTACAGCCCCGTCAATGTGAAATCCAATGACAGAGGAGTGCTTTCCGCCGATACCATTGCGGCGGTCATGGATGATGAAACGGCCGGAATTATGGTCACCAATCCCAATACTCTCGGATTTTTCGAAGAAAATATCAGGGAGATTGCAGAAATTGTGCACGACAAAGGTGGCCTGGTGTATGCCGACGGCGCCAATATGAACGCCATGCTGGGGATCGTAAGCATGAGTGAGGTTGGAATAGACGTACTTCATCTGAACCTCCACAAGACCTTCTCGACACCCCATGGGGGAGGCGGACCCGGCGCCGGCCCGATATGCGTCAGGAAACATCTGGAGCCTTATCTCCCCACGCCCCGTATTGTCGATGATAATGGAAAGTATCATCTGTCCTATGATTTTCCGTCATCCATAGGCAAGCTGCATGCTTTCTACGGCAATTGGGGTATCATCATAAGGGCTTACAGCTATATCCTGAGTCTTGGAGCGGACCTGAAAAAGGTGAGCCAACTGGCCGTGCTCAACGCCAATTACATAAAGGAAAAGCTCAAAGACACCCTGCAACTTGCCTACGACAGGCCCTGCATGCACGAATGCGTCTTTTCCGACAAGCTCCAGGCGCCTTTGAAAATAACCACCCTGGACATGGTCAAAAGATTGATAGACTATGGCTTTCATCCACCGACCATATATTTCCCGCTGGTCGTTCACGGGGCCATTATGATCGAACCCACGGAGACAGAGTGCAAAGAAGACCTGGACCTGTTCGTGGACGCCTTCAAGGAAGTGGTGAGAGAAGCGGGCGAAGATACCGAGCGGCTCTATAAGGCGCCATGGCGTACAAAAGTGCGGCGGCTCGATGAAACAGGCGCTGCACGAAACCCCCGGTTGACGTGCGGGGGCGGCAATTGATGCCGGATAAAACAAAGTGGGGTCACCAGTGCAGACGCATACCGCAGGTTCGGCTTCCAGGCCGTCAACGAAAAGCTGGCTTTGTGCGGACTTAGCCCTGACGGATTACCAAAAGGTCCATGACCTCCAATTGCGTCTTGTCGCCGCCAGAGAGCGCAGGAGCATAGTCTCGGATATCCTGTTGCTCATGGAACATGCGCCTGTTTTCACCCTGGGCCGCAGGGGCGGACGGGAAAACCTCATGGTTTCTGAACTTTTCCTCGAAAAAGCCCGAATCCCCATAGTGCATGCAGAACGTGGCGGCGACATAACATTTCACGGTCCGGGTCAACTGGTCGGGTATCCGATCCTGGACTTGCGCGCCGCCAAATTCACGGTCACCGGCTACGTGGAAAGACTCGAGGAAATCATGATCCGAACGGCGGCCCACTGGGGGGTGCACGCAACGCGCAACAGGCTAAACCATGGAATCTGGGTGGAGGGCCGCAAACTGGGCAGCCTGGGAATAGCTATCCGGCGAGGAATTACTTTCCACGGTTTTGCTCTCAATGTAAATGTTTCGTTGGAACCGTTTGGCTGGATCAACCCGTGTGGGCTGCAAGGGGTCAAGATGACCTCCCTGGAACAGCAGATCGCCCGCAAGGCGTCAATGAAGGAGGTTCGCGAGAAGATGAAACGCAGCATCGAAGAGGTCTTCGATGTGGAACTGAACCTTGGAATTCCACCCTCTTGCGCCATGTCCTGCATGGGCCTGCCGGACCGGTAAGGGGAAAGATGATCGAGATTCACGTACCGCATCCGAATCAAATCAAGCAGGCGAATTTACGATATCTAAATGTTGCTCCAGACCGGAGCCGGTAATCACGAACGTTATACTTACAACCACACACGAAGAGGAGTTGCAAGATGGCAAATATTCTCGTCCTTTACTACAGCATGTATGGCCACATAGAAACTATGGCGAACGCAGTCGCCGAAGGCGCCCGAGGTGTCGAGGGCACCAAGGTCACGGTCAAGCGCGTGGCGGACCTGGTGCCCGAGGAAGTGGCGCGCAAGGCCGGGGCCAAACTGGATCAAGCAGCGCAGATCGCCACCGTTGACGAATTGCCGGGCTATGACGCCATCATCTTTGGCACGCCAACCCGCTTCGGCAACATGTGCGCGCAGATGCGCAATTTTCTGGACCAGACCGGCGGCCTGTGGTTCAACGGCAGCCTCGTTGGAAAGGTGGCCAGTGTTTTCACCTCGACCGCTACCCAGCACGGCGGACAGGAAACTACTATTACTTCCTTTCATTCGACGCTTCTTCATCAAGGTATGATCATTGTGGGGGTCCCTTATTCCTGTCAGGAACTAATGAACATGAGCGAAATCACAGGCGGATCGCCTTATGGCGGGGGGACGCTTGCCGGTACGGACGGCGCTCGGCAACCTTCGGAAAATGAGCTGAAGATTGCCCGCTTTCAGGGCGCTCATGTTGCCAAAATTGCCAGGAAGCTATCGGCATGAGCCTGAGCGCCGGTTCGGCTACACCCCCGTTTTTGGGGACGTAGCTGAACCGGGAATCGTTGTTGACCTTTTTGGGCCTATCCTTCTTTGTAGGTGAACTTGTATTTGAAGGCGGCGGGGTCGAGCCAGTCGATGGTCTTGTTGCCGACTTGGGCGAATGGATAGCCGAATGTATTCAGCGGCTCACCGGACTGCGGCGGGTTGAGTATGACGTCTCGCCCTACGGCAAGCTTGATTCGGTATGGGTCGACGCCGCTCCAGAAATAGGACTTGTATTCTGCCGTCTTGGGGTCTTCAAGCTTGAGGTTTTCGACCAGCATGGCCTTGCGGACATCGGCGGGGTCCACTGGCGCCCATCCATAGCCGGGCAAGTAGAATTCGGCCCAGCAGTGCTGGTACCCCGTGATGTCCTCTTCAGCCTTCTTGCCCAGGCGAAGCCCGAAGATTTCCCGGGCCGGCACTCCGGACGCTCGACACAGAGCGATGAAAACCGAAGAAATGTCGGTACACTTGCCCCCGAGCTTCTCCAGCAGGGCGGGCACCTCGCCAACTCCACACCCAGGCGTGTCGGGATCGCGATACATGTTGGCGCAGGTCCAGTCATAAATAGCCCGGACCTTGGCCTCCACGGTCTCTTTGCCTTCGGTGATCCGGTCGGCCAGCTTTTTCACATCCCCATCGATCGGGCCGAGGCGTGTGCCTGCAAGGTACGGTTTGAAAGCCGACTGATCCCAGCAGACTAAGCTGCCCGGAATGTATTTTCGCACAACTTCTAACCGTTCGGCATGAAAGGCAAGGGTCATCTTCCGGCTCCCGGCATCCTTATCCCAGCGCACGAACAGCATCGGCGTTTGATTTATCCGATCCGTGTAGACGGCAGACTCGCTGTAGTCGCCGGTAACCTTGATGTCGGTGATGAGCTGATCGGCGTCCGAAACGGGATAAGGAATCCAAAGCCGGACTTCTTCACCAGCTTTCTGGCCCGACAGGTCAAAATCCATCAAAACCATTCCGGAGCGGGTGGCCGCAGAAGCTCCCTGGACAGATAGAGCCAGACACATGAGCAGCAACACAGCAGACCATTTCTTCATTATTGCCTCCTCAGATTTTCCTCAAGTCAAGCTACAATGCTGTAGAGGTCTCGCTTCGCGGGGCTTCGTCGGCGCCAATCATGCGCGTCTTCCACAAAGCCCTCGAAAGATTTCTCGAAGGTCCCGGTCGGTCAGGTCCCGCAAGAGCGCACTGTCATAGTCATCAGCTTCCACCCCGGCTTCTTGTTCCTGCATTGGGCAAGGGGGTTTCTCCTCATCTGTCTTTCCCCTCACCTGTAACACCCCGGCTGTTCTATTGTTCGCCGGGACTTCAAATCCGGCATTATTTCTGACCCAGTGATCGCATTCGTCATGGCTTCCGACGAAAAGGAAACTAATCGCCTGTTTCCCCATGACTGCTATCAAGCGGTATCCCCTGACAAGGTCAAACTTGATGCAATTGGGTATGCGTGCTTCACCATACCTGGTGAGTCTTCCTATCTGCTTTGGACTGCAAATGCCGTCAAGGGCCTGATTGATTATCTTCCGGGCGTGTTCGGCAGCCTGTGAAGCGTTTCCCCCTCCTCTTTGCAGGTCTTGTAGCTGCCTGACGACATTTGGACTGATATGGACATTTAGTTCCATCGGCATAAATTTCTCCTTCAATCATCCTTGTGCCGGTTGAGCATGATTGCCGAGTGGGTTGCCTCCACACAGGGTTGGCCATCTGCACTGGTATTTGATCTTTATACCAGCCAGGCTAGCTTTCGTCCAGTCGATTTTATCGTGCAAACCAATGTGACAAATAGGAACAACCTATTAAAAATGAAAGATGGAGCGAATGCTTCATTCAGTTTGACAACCTTTCGTCAATGGTGGAATTGAATCCATTTTGGCCGATAAAATCGAAATATCCTATTTGACAAATAGATGGTGCGTTCACATATTAAGTGACGGAAAAGGCCCTGGACGTGGAAGTTCTGATTCCTTTTAGAGGAGGTAGCTATGCTACAGGTAAAAGAGGTGGAAAAAAGATCAACTGGTATCGTTTGTGACGCAAAAACAAGTTGTCATGCCCCTTCATGTCATGCTCCCACATGTCATGCCCCTTCATGTCATGCTCCGTCTTGCCACGCGCCCAGCGGCAGCAAGTAGCTCCGCGTGCTGAGGGATGCTCTTAGCCTGAGCCCCTCAGCACCATCTCCGCTTGTTCCACCGGTTTTTACAAGCAACCTTTACTATGGTCTATAATGGGTTTCATTACATATTCAAGGCTGAGAACAAAGGCTGGCAAGCATGCTCGCAATCGAAATCCCAGGATTTAAACGGTTGTTTCTGGCCAACCTGGTGCTTGACTACAACGGGACTTTGGCCTGCGACGGTAAAGTGATAACCGGTGTTGGGGAGAGGCTTGAGTTGCTCTCCGATCGTGTTCGGGTGCATGTCCTGACTGCGGATACTTTCGGCAGCGCAAAAGAGGAACTCGCAAAACTGCCCTGCCGGGTGTCGGTCATTTCTTCTGAAAATCAGGCCGAAGTCAAAGGAGACTACATAGGAGGTCTCGGCCCCGAAGAGTGCGTGGCGATTGGAAACGGAAGAAATGATCGTATTATGCTCAAGAGGGCCGCATTGGGTATCGCGCTGCTTCAGGCCGAAGCCGCATCCATCGAAGCACTGCTCGCTGCTGATATTCTTAGCCGGAATATACTAGATGCGCTGGACCTGCTGCTCCACCCGCTGCGTCTCACCGCTACCCTGCGTGACTGATCGGCCTGCACGCGCGCGGTTACGCCCCGGCGCCGATTATTGCCAGGGTGTTCACACCCATAAGCGTTAACTTATACGATGAAAATCCCTGGAGCATAAAATGTCAAACGAGATCATTCAGGATCGCGCTTCCGGCGCCATCATGGGGGCCTTCATAGGCGATGCCCTGGCCCTGGGTCCTCACTGGTATTACAATCTCGCTGAACTTCGCCGCGACTACGGCGATTGGATCGACGGCTATACCGATCCCAAACCCGGCCGTTACCACTATGGACTCAGGGCAGGTCAACTTTCCCAGGCAGGTTTTATTCTCACGCTCATGCTTCGCTCCCTCGTTGATTGCGGCGGTTACGATGCAGAGGATTTTTGCCGCCGGATGGATGAAGAACTCTTTCCGCTTCTCGACGGAACACCGGTGAGCGGACCGGGGAGATACACCAGTCAGTCAATCCGGGAGGCATGGAGGCGCCGCGTGCAGCAGAACCTGCCATGGGGGCAAACCGGAGGCCACGCGGATACCACCGAGGCAATCGAGCGCACCCTTGCCATAGCCGTTCGCTATGTGCTGCAACCCGCTCAGATGGCATCTGCCATAGCCGCCAATACCATCCTTACCCAGACTGATGATACCGTGGTCTCGATGACTGTCGCCTTCGGCGCGGTGTTGAGTTTGCTGGTTCAGGGGCATACACTCGACCCGGAACTGTCGTCCAAACTCATGGAATTGGTAAAAAACGGGCAACTGCCCTTTCACGCCGTGACTCTCGACAATCTCCAGCCGCCACGTCCCGGGGACCCGGACCCACCCCGCGCCGGCCGGTTCGCCTCACCGGACGCCTTGCTTTCGCCCTCCTATATGGCCCAAGCGGCAGCGGACCCGCAAATCCACATAGAGCCAGCATGGAAGGTGTCCATCGTTTACGGCATGCCCTGCGCGATTTACCACCAGCTTCCTGCCGCCTACTATCTCGCTGCGCGGTTCCACAAAGATTTCGAAGCGGCCGTGCTCCATGCTGTAAATGGCGGCGGGCAAAACCAGGCGCGCGCCATCCTCACCGGGGCCCTCGCCGGCGCTCAAACCGGCTTTTCGGGCATCCCTCAACGCTTTCTCGACGGACTCGAAGAAGCGAGTGCACTCAGCAAACTGGTAGTGGACCTCGCTTCAAAGGCCGCAAGCCCATGACCCCGATAAATGGAGCAGAAGATATTGGTTTTCCGGCCATTGAGGATTAAATTAAGAGAGTGGAAGATATGGTGCCGCACGAAGAGAAAAAACCGCGTATCCGCAAGCCCGATTGGCTGAAGCTAAAGCTTCCGGCAGGGCCGGATTACGAACTCGTCAGGTCTCTGATCAGCAACAGCACGCTTCATACGGTGTGTCAGGAAGCCAGATGCCCAAACCAGTGGGAATGTTTTGCGGGTCATACGGCAGCTTTCCTGATTATGGGGCCTCGATGCACGCGAAACTGCCGCTTTTGTGCCGTGGAACACGGGCCTTTGAGACCAACCGATCCCGAGGAGCCTTTTCGAGTGGCCGAAGCTGCTCACGCTCTGGGATTGCGCTATGTCGTAGTCACTTCCGTCACCCGCGATGATCTTCCGGATGGTGGGGCCGCCATCTTTGCAGCAACCATAAGAGCAATTCGCAAGAAAATTCCGGATGTGCAGGTTGAAGTGTTGATCCCCGATTTTCAGGGCCGCCCGGAGCCGCTTCTTGCAGTGGCGGAAGCCCGCCCGGACGTATTGAACCACAACATCGAAACCGTAGAGCGGTTGTACCCCCCGGTCCGGCCGGGAGCTGAATATAAGCGTTCATCGCAACTTCTGCGCCGTGCTAAAGGCTTCAATGCTTCTCTTGCAATCAAGTCCGGTCTGATGCTTGGTCTGGGCGAGTTGCCCGAAGAGATACACCAGACTCTTCGGGACCTTTTGGATGCGGGTTGCAGCCTGCTAACTTTGGGCCAATACCTCCAGCCCTCGGCGGATCACATTCCGGTGGAACGCTTTGTTAGTCCATCAGAGTTTGACAACTGGAAAGAAATTGCCCTCTCGATGGGCTTTTGGCGGGTAGCGAGCGGTCCGCTTGTACGAAGTTCCTATCACGCCAAGGACCTCCTTAATACTGGTTTGCAACCTGATTTTTGAAAGAAGCGCATAATCGAAAGGGATTGCAGAGATGGACCAGCCCAAAAGAACCGTCCTATACGACAGGCATAAGGCCCTGGGCGCCCAGATGGTGGAATTCGGCGGTTGGGACATGCCGCTTCTATACCCCTCGGGAGTTGTGGAGGAACATTTGAACACACGCAGCGGCGTAGATATTTTTGACGTCTCTCACATGGGTCGATTTATCATTCGCGGCGCCAACGCGCTCCGGTTCGTCCAACATGTACTGACCAATAACGCCGAAGCGCTCGACCTGGCGCCAACAGGGGCGCAGTATACGCTCATCGCCAGTGAAACGGGAGCGGCTGTGGACGACGCATTTCTCTATCGGTTCGTTGAAGGAGAGTATCTGCTGGTCGTAAATGCCTCCAACCGAATAAAAGACTTAGAGCATCTGCGGCGTTATGCAGAGAGTTTCGACGGCGTCGAGCTGACCGACCACACCTATGACATCGCCATGTTCGCATTGCAGGGGCCCAAATCCCGCGACCTGCTGGAGGCGGTCGTTGACGCTCCCACCGCGGCGCCCGCGGCGATTTTGCAAGCGGGCAAACCGGCTGGCGCTCCCAGCGCCCTTCCGGAGCCGTACCGCAATGCCGTGGGCGTTGCCAAGATCGCGGGCGCCGGGGTTATGGTGAGCCGCACGGGTTACACCGGCGAACCTCTCGGTTTTGAACTTTTTGTTGACCGTGCAAACGCGGTGATGCTTTGGGACCTGTTTTTAGAGAAAGGGGCCAGGCCGGCAGGCCTCGCGGCGCGCGACACGCTGCGCCTGGAGTCCGCCCTTCCGCTCTACGGCCATGAGTATGGATACGACCCGGATGGTAAAGAAATCCCATGTTTTGCAGCGCCAATCGGCAAATTGGCCGTCAGCTTTTCACCACTTAAAGGCGACTTTATCGGGCGGGCGGCCCTGGAGAAACAGTTTGCGGCCTACTCCAAGATTATCGCCCGCGACTACTCCGCCATCGCCGACCTGCCCCGCATGTTCAAATGTGTAACGTTGACAGGCCGGGGAATTGCCAGGGCCGGGGCTAAAGTCTTCAAGGGAGACAAGCACGTCGGCTACATATCGAGTGGCACGATGTCCCCCAGCTGGGTGTTCGAAGATCACGGGCTTCTTTCCAGGCAAACCGGTGAGCACAAGCTGCGCGCAATCTGCCTGGCCTACATCGACAGCGACATCATAGAGGACGACAGGCTCAGCATCGATATCCGGGGAAAGCTCGTAGAAGCCGTCGTTGTGGAATACCATCTCCGGTCGGATGCGCCCCCGTATGCCCACCCTATTATTTACGGCCATGAACTTCCTCCCGGTGCTCCTATCCCAGCCCTTTCCTGCCCGCGGTCGGAGGAAGCTCCCAGCGGCCCCGCGGCGATTTTGCAAGCGGGCATCCCGGCTGGCGGTCCCACCGCTCTGCTTGAAAAGACACTGGAAAATACCCGGTGGCGCCAGCATGAATGCATCAACCTGATACCTTCGGAGATGACCGCCTCACCGATGGCGCGCCTGTTATCCGTAATGGACCCTGCCTTCCGGTATGCTGAGCATAAAGAGTCGAAGGCTTTTTATGATTCCGATATATTTTATTATCAGGGGACTGATTTCATCGCCGAAGTGGAACGGCTCCTTGAAATACAAATGAAGGAATTCCTCGGCTGCGCTGAAGCCGATACCCGCGTTATCAGCGGGCAAATGGCCAATGCAACCGTGTTCAGCGCCATGGTCGACTACATCAACCGTGCCGACCGCCGGAGCGAGCCACGCCGTATTCGCCGGGTAATGAACAATCACATCGGCAAGGGAGGCCATCTCAGCGCACAGCCCATGGGCGCGCTTCGCGACTTCGTCGCCAGAGACCCCCACACCGAGCGTCCGGCCGTAGTAAATTTCCCGGTGCTTGCTGAAAACCCTTATAAAATCGATGTCCCCGCAGCCCTCGAACTGATCGGCGAATACCGGCCGGAGCTGATCATTTTTGGAAAAAGTATGGTTCTGCATAAAGAGCCGGTAGCCGAAATCCGCAGGTACCTGGATGCTGCCCACATCGATGCCGTGATAATGTATGATACGGCTCACGTACTCGGGCTTATAGGTCCTCATTTTCAGCAACCTTTTGCTGAAGGGGCCGACTTGGTTACCGCATCGACGCACAAGACGTTTTTCGGCACGCAGCGGGGCGTAATAG
>OMSV01000206.1:20775-21675 GCA_900290385.1 Syntrophobacter sp. SbD2
CGCACAAGACGTTTTTCGGCACGCAGCGGGGCGAAATAGCGAGCCGCTTCGAGGAGCATGAGGAGCGATACGATCTGTGGGAGGCCATCCGCCGGCGCACCTTCCCTGGCGCGGTGTCTAACCATCATTTGGGAACCATGCTTGGGCTTCTCATGGCCGCATATGAGATGAACTGCTTCAAAGACGAATACCAGCGAAAAGTAATCGCAAACGCTAAAGCGTTCGCTTTGGCCCTCAAGAATTGCGGATTCGATGTGGCAGGCGACCCGGACATCAGCTTTACCGAAACCCATCAGGTGATAGTGAATGTCGGCTACGCAAGGGGCCCGGAGGTTGCACGCAGGCTGGAAGCCAACAACATCGTTTGCAACTACCAGGCTACTCCCGAGGATGAGGGGTTCACAGCCGCAAGGGGCATTCGCATGGGGACAGCGGAAATGACACGTTTCGGGATGGGCGAAGAGGATTTTCGCGCCCTCGCACTCCTTATGAAAGAAATAGTAATTGACAGTGTTGATCTGGTCGAACAGGTCAAAGCGCTGCGTGAACCATTCCGTGAATTGCACTTCTGCTTCACCGGCGATCAGTACGCGGACCTAGTGGAGAAACTGCACAAACTTATATAGTTTCCGTCTGGAAAGGGTTCTTTTCCGCCCTGGCCGTATCAATCTTCGGGGTCTCTTGTGCGGCGTACTCCTTCCGCCTAAAGGCGGTATGAGGAATGACCATATTATGTACGCCTCCGCGCCACCCCTCGATTTCCTTGCCAGGACGAAAAATCCCTCCTTTCCGAATCGAAAACGGCAAGTATCCCATCCGGTATTTTCGGATGGACATTAGTAATACTAGGTTAAGTTTTTGGTTGACATTTCATTTTCATGAGTCCACAGTGGAACTCAT
>OMSV01000136.1:0-806 GCA_900290385.1 Syntrophobacter sp. SbD2
AACATTAACGGAATAAAGGCGCTGAAGAAACAAACCTCTGCTGCGGTTGCATCCACTTTCCCCGAATACCACCTGCCCTTCCACCCCGAAGCAAGCAGGGTAATTGCCAGCGTGATAAAAGCTATCGTCCAATGCGTAGCGCGTACGCCCGGATTCGCCACATTCGGGCGGCTATTCCTATCGGGATACATGAGGTTATGCAGTACGACCATCGGAGAGCTGCTGTTTGAGCTGTTAATTCCGGTGAGCTCCGCCCCACGGCTGCCTCCAGGATCACCCGTGATCCCCGCAATAATAGTTTCCTGATAGAATGACTTATATGACGATGCTGTTCTCGCCGGCCCGAGCACAACGAGAGGCACGAGGATCAGCCCCACCAGGAGTCCAACGGCGCTGCCGGAGAGCATGCGCCAATCACGGCGCCATAAGGGGAAGACCAGCAGAATGGCTGGAATCACTTTCACGCAAATTGCAGCGGAAAGCCACAGACCCGCACTAAGCCTTCTGCCTTTGAGAGTCGCGGCGGCAACGCAGCACAAGAAAAATACGATAAGCAGATTCACCTGTCCACGACTCTGGGCCTCCCCGATCGCCGGAAGAAGAATCAACAGGGGGGCGGTCCGCAATACCCACCAACGTTGTGAAAAGCGGCGTCCCCTGCCTGCCGCCAGGTTCCTGAACGGACCTTCCACACTCCTGGCAATGATTTCTATACCGGCAACCCCAAGGGCCATGGTAATTATATACCAAAGCCCCACAGTAACTTCGTAAGGCAGATATCCAGTCCGATCTTCTCCATGGGGAGG
>OMSV01000136.1:816-8190 GCA_900290385.1 Syntrophobacter sp. SbD2
CAAACGTAATGCCATCCACGGTCATCGGTTATCTTGTACATATCGCCGCCTGTGCGTACAGACCAGGCAGCCCTAAGGTAAGGACCAATGTCGGTCATGCGCCTTTTCAGGAATGCACTGCGATATTCTGTAATTGCGCCGAAAACAATGAGCGTAACGAGAAGCAGGCTTAGCCCGATCACATGGAGCTTCGAAAGAGGCTCTGAAGATGTCTTCAGAAAGTTTGCAGAAGCTGGTTTGTCTTCCACAGGGAATATCCCGGGATTCAGGGGTCTGTAAAACAATTCTATCGGACTACACCGGATCAGAAATCATCTGATCTTTTCCGCGCCGAATTCGGAGAATACCTTGATGATCTACTATTTCTTAACAGGCGTAATCCTAACCCGTGAGAGCATTGCTGGATCGGGGAGCGGATCAAGAATTCCCAGTTGTCCCACCCTCAGGGCTGCGAGTCTGCTCCAGCAGGCTAAGCCGCTGTTCGAGGAGTTCCACCCTGGTTTTAAGGTCTACAAACTCCTTTTGGCGGACCACCTCCAGGTTTTCGGAAATTTTCTTAAGAGATGACTGAAATTTGGAGTTTATGTCCTCCCATTCCCGCCCGCCGCTGTTGACCAGGTCTTCGGTGAGTTTTTCAGCTTCCTCGCTCGATAATCTTCCCTCTTTAACCAGCTTTCGGGTCGCTTCGCGGATTTTGTCGCGAGTCAGCACCGCCGCGCCGATCCCCGCAAACATACCTTTTTTCAGCAACTCAAGCATTGTCGCTCCTTTTTTCTAATTTGCGCCCCTGCCGGAAAGCGCAACAAAGATGTCGAAAAAGCCAAATTGTCTATAAAATAGCAACATTTCGCGAAGGCGCAATAACGATCTGAAACTGGAGAAGATATGAACACTATCAGGCAGGAGATTATATCCCTTTTGTCAGAGGGAAAGCACGGGGCAAAATCAGTTTCCAAAATCCTGCGCATCAGTGAAAAGGAGTTTTACGAACACCTTGGGCACATCGGCCGTTCAGTAAAATCTCACGACAGCAAGCTCAGGATAATTCCAGCCCTTTGCCTGGAATGCGGCTTTGTCTTCGAGAGCAGGAACCGGTTTACGTCACCGGGAAAATGCCCGCGATGCAAAGGAGAACACATTCAGGACCCAGAGTATAGCATTGAATGCTCTTAGTTATTTATTGAGAAAACGAACGGCTTCGTGGATAATAGAAGCTAAGAGAATTCAATTATGCGGTATTCCGCAAAGAGGGGATCTGGGGGTGAGCATGCAGGAACGCGTAAAGAAGGCTAACAAGACTTATTGTGATGCGCATGATCAGAAGGGCGTTAAGGTTTGCAGTTGGGAAAAAATGCCAGGTTGGCAAAAGTTCCTGAAGGGCGAAATAACCGAGACTCAGCTTTCTGACGAGGCCAAAAAGGAACTGGCCGAACTGGATCAGGCGTTCGGCAAATACGTGCGCAGTGATAAGGACGAAGAACACCCGGAGATCGAGAAAGAAGGTCCACTGGGCGAGAAAGTGAAGATTGCCAGCAAGATCTATAGGAAGGCGTGTGTTGATTCCGGTAAGAGCTTATGCTTTTTTAAGAACTTCGCCACCTGGCAGCAGTTCGTGCACGGTGAAATCGGAGAAAGCGAGTTCTACGAAAAGGCCCGTGAAGAAATCCTCGAAGCCGGGGCCGGGAAGAATAGCGAGAATTGAGGAGGCGGGGAACAGAAAAGAGAAGGAAGAAGATTGAAAAAGACCCTTGCCTCTTAACTACAGTGAGCAGTGAAGCTTTTATGAAAAAAATCGGGCTCGAACTTTGTTACTTAGGTCGGGTGTCGGCCATAAGCGCTTAAATAAGAAACTAGACCTATAGATGATTGCAATTTTCTACAGTGTTTCAAAATTAGCGTGTTAAGCCCTGAAAGGGCTGAATAATTAAGCCCAGGGTCAGTCCCGCGCCTCGCGGGACGCCACCCTGGGTGTGGAATTCCATAAATTTTTCTCTGTAGCCCGAAGGGCTTACATAAAACCCGCATTACAAAGTGCAACTGCGAACAATGGAGAATTTCTATGTAGCCCTTTCAGGGCAATGTATTTGGGGCGTTAAAACCCAGGGTGGCGCTTCCGCTTACCCTGGGCTAAATTATGCAGCCCCGTTGGGGCATTGAGATTACAGGCAGCCTTCATGGACCTCTTATTTAAGCGCTTATGGGGTGCCGGCTCGGATGGCGGATGTCGAACATCGAAACTAACAGTTCTTGTGGGGAGGACGTTCGATGGAAAATGAGAAAGACTCAGACTTGAGAATCCAAAAGGAATCGCCTCTTGAGAGGTTCGGCCTGAGCCTGGCTGCCTGGAGCGAGAAATGGTTTCCCGACGCATTGGTATTCGCGCTGCTCGGGATCGTCTTTATTTTCCTTTTCGGGATCGCCATCGGAGAAAAGCCGGTAAATCTTGCCCTGGCCGGCGGCAAACAGTTCTGGGTATTGATACCATTTACGATGCAGATGGCCATGATCATCATCGGGGGCTATGTGGTTGCTTCGACTCCGGCCGTATACTGGGTCATTCGCAAAGTTGCCCTGATCCCAAAGAACGGAAAGACAGCCGTTGCCTGGATTGCTTTTTTCTCAGTGGTGACGTCCCTGATATCCTGGGGGCTCAGCCTTATTTTCAGCGGTCTTTTGGTCCGCGAGATGACCCGCCGCCTGGACGATATGGACTACCGGGCGGCCGGCGCAGCGGCCTACCTGGGGCTGGGCGCGGTATGGGCCCTGGGGCTTTCCTCATCAGCCGCGCTGATGATGGCCACAAAGAGCGCCATTCCGCCGAAGCTGTTTGACATCAGCGGCCTTATCCCTCTAACCCAGACACTGTTCATCTGGGCGAATTTCTGGACCATATTGGCATTGACCGTCGTGTCGGTTTTAATCGCCTACTATTCGGCGCCTAACCCCAATCGAGCTAAGAATGCAAAGGCTTTTGGCCTTTCCTTCGAGCAGCTCGATGTGAGTGTCGAGCCAAGACAAAAACCGGGTGAATGGCTCGAATACAGCCCTCTTCTGATCGTCATCGTGGGGGCCATCCTTGTCTACTACCTGATAGACGTATTCCGGAATTCACCTACCGGGGCGCTGGCGGCGCTCGATCTGAACACTTATAACCTGATTTTTATCACGGTCGGCATGATCCTGCACTGGCGGCCCAAGAGGTTTCTGAAAGCTGTCGCCCAGGCGGTGCCTGCAACCGGCGGCGTATTGATTCAATTCCCTTTCTACGCGGTTATCTTCGGGATGATAATCGGTACCGGCATAAATGGATGGCTGACCGACCTGTTCTACAAAATAACTACGCAAACCACCTACCCGCTCCTGGTGGCCGTTTACTCGGCCGTGCTCGGGGTATTCATTCCATCTGGCGGATCGAAATGGGTCGTTGAGGCCCCCTATGTTCTTCAGGCCGCCAATCTGCACCACGTAAACCTCGGATGGGTCACCCAGATATATAATGCGGCCGAGGCGCTGCCCAACCTGTTGAATCCCTTCTGGATGCTGCCGCTCCTGGGCCTGCTGCACGTAAAGGCAAGGGACCTGGTAGGCTATTCGGTTTTGCAGTTGTTAATTCACGTTCCGCTCGTTTTCTTTTTATGCTGGCTGTTTGCCCAACTCATACCCTATGTGCCTCCGTTGAAATAGTACCTGAGGCGCGCGGGCATGTGGCGAGCGGCGAGCGAAAATAGATATTGTTGACCAAAACAGCGGATAAGGAGATAGACACCTCATGACACCAGATATTTCTTCGTCCTTGCGTCGCATTGTTTTGCGCGGCCTTGTTGCGGTAACAATCCTGGCTACCGCAGCGGTCGGACTAACGCCGGTCCATGCCGCCGAAAAGGCGTCATACCAAGCCACGGTACAAGGGTTTTCCGCCGAGCGGCTTCTGCGTATCCGCACCGCCATCCAGGCGGAAGTGAACGCCGACCGCATGCCTGGCGCCGTGGTGATCGTCGCCCGCAACGGAAAGATCGCCTATGCCGACGCTATCGGCTTCCAGGACAAGGCGGCAGGCAAGCTCCTCAAGCGAGACGCCATTTTCCCCGCCTATTCGATGACCAAACCACTCGTGTCGGTAGTGACCATGATGCTGGTAGAGGAAGGCAAACTGCAATTGGCCGATCCCGTTTCCAAGTTCTTCCCGGCCTTCGCAAAGATGCAAGTCCTGGCCAATCCGGCCGATCCCGATTCAACGACGGTGCCGGCAACGCGGCAAATATTGGTGTACGACTTGCTGCGCCACACATCGGGCTTAAGTTATGCCGAGTTCACCCGATATCAGAGCCTCAAAAACGCCTATATTGCCGCCGGCCTGTTCTCCAGCGAAATCCCAGCGCTATGGAGTGCCCTGACACCGGAACAGCAGGTTGAGGCCTTCGCCAGGGCGCCCTTGTTATGGCAGCCCGGCTCCACCTGGGAATACAGCTTGTCAGTTGACCTACTCGGCCGTGTTCTGGAGAAAGTAAGCGGAAAGCGCCTTGGCGTACTGCTCGAAGAGAAACTGCTGGGGCCCCTTGGCATGCAAGACACGTCCTTTCTGGTGCCACAGTCCAAGGCCAACCGGATGGCTCAACCGCTCGCGAAGGATCCGATCACCGGCGAGCCCAACGTAGCCATGCTCGACCTTACACAGCCCCAGGGCAACGACGCCGGGGGCGCCGGTATCGCCACTACTGCCGATGACTACATGAAGTTCTGCCAGATGATGCTTAACGGCGGGAGCTATCAGGGACACCGCTATCTCAGTCGAACTACCGTTGCCTTGATGACCTCCGACCACCTCGGTCCCAAGGTGGCGACGCCCTTACAGCCCGGGGAATTGTTAATCGGGTCGCAGGGCTACACCTTTGGTCTGGGTTTCATGGTGCGCCAGGGCCAGGGCATGGCCAACGTCCCGGGCTCCGAAGGCGATTATGGCTGGGCCGGCGTTGCCGGCACCTTTTTTTGGATTGATCCCAAAGAACACCTGATCGGCATCCTGATGACCCAGGCCCCAGGTCAAATCCGGCCTTACCACCGCCGCCTGATGCGACAGCTCACGTATCAAGCGCTGGAATGACGTAAAATATGACAAGAGCCGGTCGAAATCCGATTTACCATTTTGCGAATTGAAGGAAAACCCACATGTCTGCGCACAAGCACACCATCGTAGAGCAATACGATGGAATGGTGGCCTTCGGGCTTTCACGGGAACTGGATGAAAAATCGCTGATGTACTACCTTCAGAAGTTTTCGGATGATGACCTGCTGAGGGTCCTGGCGCCCCGGCTGTCGGATGAGGAAATAGACCGGTTGTTCGCCCTGATTACCGAACTCCTGAGAAACCACCTGAGCGACGGCGAATATCACGGGTTATTTCTCAAGGACTAAGAAGCTTATTTACGGACAAGCCCTAACAGGGTGATGAAAAAGGATTGAAATTCCCACTTTGCAGTAAAAACCCCGTGGGGCCGTCACCCCGACGAAGGTCGGGGTCCAGTGTTTTGCTTTAAAAATCAAATAGTTCAAAAAAGTTCTGGATTCCGGCCTTCGCCGGAATGACGAAATCACCCGTCTTTTTAAGGTTCTTTTTCCACCAGAGAATTCTTTTTCAGCACCCTGCTACACCCCTACGCCTAATCGAAAGGGGCTTTTATTCATGATCCTGGCCGAAACTTCTATCATAATTGGCACCGGTAGTCAAAATGAGTGAAGCGAGGAGCGGGAAGTACAGTGAACAGTGAGCAGTGAACAGGAGACCCAACGCCGGTCCACCACACTCAGAGCCGAAGTGAAGGGAGGACGGTAGCGAGAAGCGAGAAGCAGGAAGCGGGAAGTACAGTGATCAGTGAACAGTGAGCAGTGAACAGGAGACCCAACGCCGGTCCACCACACCCAGAGCCGAAGGGAAGGGAGGACGGTAGCGAGAAGCGAGAAGCGGGGAGTTTTTGCCGCCTGCTCCCTGCAATTAATAAATTGCTCTAACCTTATGATATCACGGAAAAAGGCCGTATCCGATTCCGAGGCCGTTGACATGAATTGAAACTGCCCTTAGGTTTTTTTACGGAGTTTTTGTAACGCGTTCCAGGGTGGTTGTTGAATTTAGAAGATTAACTATTTCGAATTTCAGGAGATAAAAATGAGCAAAACACTTATTGTTGCATTGGCGCTTTCGCTGGTTCTCTTCAGCGGCAGCATTTACACCGCGCAGGCCATTTACACAGCGGAGGCCGATTCTGGCTGTAATCCCTGTGGCTGGAACTTCAGTCTCAGTAGTTGCGGTTGTTTCCACTTGCCCTCATGTTTTAGCTGTTGCAGCACTTGCGGAAAAGACAAGGACAGGCCGAACCTGGACAACCCGCCAGCTCTTAATAACAACAATAGGGACAAAGGACAGTATTGAGAAACCATAACGCCGGGCCGGATACCGGGTTTAGAGAAGCAGGACTGAGGACTGAGGACTGAGCAAAAACTGCGACCGTAAGCGCAGCCATGTAGAAAAACAGGACTGAGGACTGTGCAAAAGCAGCGACGGTGCGCACCGATACTAAACGTGGTGCGTTTGAAGGCAAGCCAAATGGTAAACGCATCAGAAAGTCAACTGAAAATGGTGTCAAGGTTTCGCTCTCAGTCCTCAGTCCTCAGGGAGCGAAGCGTAGTTCAGTCCTGATGCGGGAGGCCTCATACCTTCAAGTATCCCTTTGCCTGACGGCGGACAGCGGGGCTGGTCCGGCCGGAGACATTGCCGGCGACCCGCTCCAGAGCGGCGGTCACCCGGCGCTGGCGACCGGTTTTCATCTTTCCAGACCGTTGACATCAATCGAAACTGCTCTTACGTTCCTTTAAAAGACCTTTTATACCGCATTCTTAGATGGTTGTTGCATTCATAAGAATGATTATTCTAATTTTCAGGAAGGAAATGGAAATGAGCAAAAAACTGATTCTTGTACTGGCGCTTTCGCTGGTGCTCGCCAGCGGCGCCCTTTTCAGCGCGCAGGCAGATTGTGGCTGTAATTTCTGCAGTTGGCACTTGCCCTCCTGCTTTAGTTGCGGCGCAAAAGATATGGACAGGCACGATGCCGACCGTCCTGACAAACTCATGAGCAATGGGCTCTATGATTATTCCAGTCCATGGCCCCCCGGGCAATAGGGGAATAATTAACAACCTCGTGTGCGAGGAGACCCATGGCGCCGATGTGGGGACCCATGGTTCTACGGTAGCCTGACTAAATCCTTGCAGGTTAATAAACTACAAACCCCGGCTCTCAGGTTTTGCCGGGGTTTTTTTACTGGTGCGCCCGGCAGGGCGCACCTGCTTGGAGGTGCAAGTCCTCTACAGACCCGACAGGGGGA
>OMSV01000194.1 GCA_900290385.1 Syntrophobacter sp. SbD2
AGGGCCTGCGCGACAGGCTCGAAAACACTATCCTCAATACCGTCTCCAATACAAAGGTCAATGGCGACAGGGAGCATCGGCTGCCTAACACCACCAACATCAGCTTTGAATTTGTGGAAGGCGAAGGCATCCTGCTCATGATGGACGAGTTCGGCATTTGCGCCTCATCGGGGTCGGCCTGCACCTCGGGGTCGCTCCAGCCTTCCCACGTTTTGCGGGCAATGGGGGTCCCCTTTACCATGGCGCACGGATCGATCAGGTTCAGCCTTAGCGTGTACAACACCGATGAGGAAATAGATTTCGTCATCGAGAAATTGCCTCCCATAATCGACACGCTAAGGAATATGTCACCCTATTGGAAAACTGGCGCCCATCTCTGCCGGGAGGCATGATTCCGGCGAAAAAGTATTTCCCCGAAGGCCGGCTCGCTTAACGACGAACCGGCTGTTTTTTTTCTGGGACCGGAACGTGATTTTCCTGTACGGAAATGTTAAACCGAACTTAAGCCGCTCGCGCTTGGCCCATCTGACAAAGGCGGAAAACAACACTTTGCGGACTAAAACGTGTACAGCTTGCCGCAAATCGCTTTTCTTGCAGGTCAAAAGACTGGAGGTAGGACCATGGAAGACAAACTTATTTACGATCAGTGCCGGACCGAGATTGCGACGGACCGACACTTTCGTGAGGAGATTCCCGGGATTGTCGAAAAACTGGTCGATTCTTGCTCGAAGGTTGAGTGCTTTGACCACGTTGGACCCGAACCCATCCCGTCGAGAGAGGCCGTTGTGGATATCGTGGACCGTGTCAGAAGGCTTCTGTATCCGGGATATTTCGTCAGGGGACGGCTCGAGAAGTTCAATCTTGCCTACTATTTCGGCCAGGAGGCAACGGCGCTCTTCGAACTCATGTCTGAGCAGTTAGCTTTGGCCCTCCGCCACGACTGCATACGTCACGACCTGCCCTGTGTTGCGTGTGAAGAACTTGGTCAGGCGGCGACAATCAATTTCATGCAGAACCTGCCTTCAATGAGGCTCCAGCTTGCAAGCGACGTGCGTGCCGCATACCAGGGCGATCCTGCCGCCAGGGGCTTCGACGAGATAATCTTCTGCTATCCCGGCCTTTTTGCCGTATCGGTCTATAGAATGGCCCACCAT
Source organism: Syntrophobacter sp. SbD2 (assembly GCA_900290385.1). Next base: position 1,155 of record OMSV01000194.1, read on the forward strand.
CTATGGGAGCAGAGCATTCCCCTGATTCCCCGCATTATTACAGAATATGCCCACAGCGTGACGGGAATCGACATCCACCCCGGCGCCCATATCGGGGAGAGCTTCTTTATCGATCACGGAACCGGCGTCGTCGTAGGCGAAACAACTGAGATCGGGGACCGCGTGAGACTCTACCAGGGCGTGACCCTCGGGGCGCTTTCGCTCCCGCGCGATGCTGGCGAGCTGCTAAGGAACAAGAAACGGCACCCAACCATCCAGGACGACGTCATCATCTATTCAGGAGCAACGATACTTGGCGGAAATACCGTTATCGGGGCCAGATCGATAATAGGCGGTAATGTCTGGCTTACCGAATCCGTTCCGCCGGACACCCGTATAATCTTGAAGAAACCCGAGCTTATCTTTACGGGGCAAATAGCGGCAGAGAATAGCGCTCAATAAACTGATCTTTGGCATGGCCCTAAAGACGCTCAGTGCAGAAAGGGCAGCGCGAAGATCTGCAGATATCCGTTTGCGCACATGACGACTCCGAGTAGCGCCGCCACGAGGGAGAAACCGAATACTACGCCGCTTGCTGCGATTATCGACACCGAGGCCATGACAATGGCTATCTGAAGGAGCACTTCCGCGTATTCGAAGTAGGGGTCCCTGGACCTGTATGCGTCCCTTTCCTTTTCCAGTTTCCTGGCTTCCTGCTCGATTTCCTTCTTATCTTTTGCAAACTTCGATTCCTCCCCGGCAAGAGCTTCGATGGAGGCCTTGACCTTTTCTGCCGACTCGGTGCTGAGAGTTTGAGACAGCAGGTTGAGTTCGTTTTCGAGTATAAACTTTTGACTTTTGTACAGGTGCTCCCGGATTGATTTTGCCTGGTAGAAAGCCCACTGGTCCGATGCCTGCTGCTGGGCAAGGAGCATTTCTTTCATTGTGCGGCCTCCGCCAAGTGAGGCTATAGCCAGAACCACCGCAAAAACCGCAGTCACCAGCGCCACCCCCCTGGTAAATTTCTTCTCCTTGATTTCTTCGAGTTCCTTCAGATTTGGCAGTTCCACTTCAGCCATTTTACATGCCTCGCTTGTGTTTTATTAATTGCCTTTAAATCCGCCTCTACGTCATTATAAACTAGTGTTTGTTCCGGTTTATTCAATGCCGGCTTACGTTGATAATTTAAAAGCCTTCATAAGATGATCCGTAATGCCTTCGCACGATCGGGTGATTAAAGTTGCCGGAGGGACCATGCCCGCGAGGTTCGATTTAAATGGCGGTTTGCAAAAGGGGAACGGCTGGAAAGCGCCACAATGAAGCGGAAAATCCTCGAATACCTTATATGCCCGGCTTGCCTGCCTGAAGAGAACCCTTTGCGCCTGGGGCATTCTCAAAGCTCGGGGGGTGAGATAAGCGAGGGCGTGCTGCAGTGCGGCGGTTGCAAGCAGGCATACCCGATAAAAAGTGGGGTCGCCGCCCTGGTGGCGGATCATGCCCGCTTGAGCGGGGAAGGCTTGCGATATGAGGCCCCTGAGCTTCTTTCAGCCTACCTCTGGAGCCATTATGCCGATCT
>OMSV01000137.1 GCA_900290385.1 Syntrophobacter sp. SbD2
CAAGGCTGCCCAGCGGACCTTGTGAAACCCATTTGAAAAAGACATAGCTCTCGTTTTTCCACATAATAGCGTTCTGACTGTCCGGATGCGAGCGCAGGTACTCGCCTATCGCCTGCATAGACATCTGCTCGGGTGAAACCGCCCCGCTATCGATAAGATCTTTCCCGATGCTGTGATATGGCCGTCCGTTGGCTCCTGCGTACCCCACCCGCATTTGAGTCCCATCCGGATTGAGTTTGATCACTGCGGACCCCTGGATGTGAAGAAAGAAACAGTCAATCGGGTCCCTTAACCACACCAGAGGCACGGTCGGCTTCACCCCGTGTCTTTCAAGGACCTTTTCCCCGTCAATTTCGGAACGTGAATAATATGGAACCACGAAGTTTTTTTCCAACCGCCCAACCAGACGCTCACCATGGAATTTATTGCTGCCGAAACGGTCCAGCTCTATCACGAGAAGGTCCGGGGGAACGGGATAAATCGGCCGGCAAAATTCAACTCCCGGCTTAAGACTTCCCTCCAGCACCGGTTCATAATACCCCGTTACGATAATCCTGCCGGAGTTGTCCGGAGGGACCACCCTAAATACGTCGAAATCCTGTGAAAGCCTATCAGCGCTAATACCCCCAGAATCCACAAGAGAGGCAAAATGATTGAGGGACTCCCGCATAAGTTCTGCCGGCACACTTAAGCGGCCCAGACAAACCTGCCTGTCTCCAGGGATCCTGGCATACCACGAAAGGCTTTTATCAATGGCCGACCGAAGGGAGGCGGCCGGCTCATCGTCCTGCAAGTCAGGAAGCTGCGCTGGGGAAAGTCGTTCCAGAAGTGGCCGCTCTGCAGGTTGCAGAGGTGTGGAAGAAGGTTTCGATGGACAGCCCGTCAGGAGCAAAATACATATGAGCCAGAAAGCCTGGGACCTTCTTTCCATGCTTATACGCACTCAATTCCCGCCAGAAAACATGTTTTCCTAAGTGCCCATCTCCCACGAATGCAGGTAGGCGTCCTGCTCCGCAGTGAGCGAGTCGATCTCGATCCCCATGCTCGCAAGTTTGAGGCGGGCGATTTCACGGTCTATATCCATCGGTACCCGGTAGACCTGTTTTTCCAGGGAGACGTGATTTTTGACGATATATTCCGAACATAACGCCTGGTTTGCAAAGCTCATGTCCATAACGCTCGAAGGATGGCCCTCCGCCGCAGCCAGATTGATAAGGCGGCCCTCGCCGAGCACGTATATTCTCCTGCCGTTTTTCAGTCTGAATTCTTCAACAAAATCACGCATGCTCCTCACCGATGAGGACATTTCACGCAGCTCATCCAGATTGAGCTCCACGTTGAAGTGGCCCGAGTTGCTAACAATAGCGCCGTCTTTCATCACTGCGAAGTGTTCTTTGCGCAGCACGTGGATATCGCCGGTCAGCGTGCAGAAAAAATCGCCAATCGGCGCAGCCTTTTCCATAGACATAACCTGATAGCCGTCCATAACGGCCTCCAGTGCCCGCAGCGGGTTTATTTCGGTCACGATGACCTTGGCCCCCATTCCCGATGCGCGCATCGACACCCCACGGCCGCACCACCCATATCCGCTCACTACGAAATTGGCCCCCGCAAGCAACCGGTTGGTAGCCCGGATTATTCCGTCCAACGTGCTTTGACCCGTCCCGTAGCGGTTATCGAAAAGGTGTTTAGTATCCGCATCGTTAACTGCAACAATTGGATACTGAAGCACCCCTGTTTCCGCCATGCTCCGAAGCCGGATTACGCCGGTAGTCGTCTCTTCCGTACCGCCGATCACGTTGGCAAGGAGCTCTTTGCGCTCGGAATGAAGAATGCCGACAAGGTCGATCCCGTCGTCCATTGTAACCTGCGGGAAGTGTTCAAGAGCATTGTGAATGTGGCGGTAGTAAGTTTGCTTGTCCTCGCCCTTTATAGCAAAAACAGGAATATGCTCTGAAATGGACAGAAAGGCTGCCACGTCGTCCTGGGTGCTCAACGGGTTCGACGCACAAATGCGCAAGTCGGCGCCTCCCGCTTGAAGCGCCTGTGCAAGAGCAGCGGTTTCTGTGGTAACGTGAAGGCAGGCAGCCATGCGTATTCCAGCCAAAGGCTTTTCTGAGGCAAACCTTCTGTGGATCGACCGCAGCACGGGCATAGATTGCTCAGCCCATTCAACCCTTAAACGACCCTTCTCTACAAGCCCCTTGTCCTTGATATCAAAATCCATTCATACCCCTTATCTACCAAGTCCAAATTCACCGGCAGGTTCGGGAAAAGAAACCCTGACAGAGTGCGGGACACAACCGGAATAGTCCGGGACGTGTCCCCTCAGACAGCCGACGGTAAATCGGAAACCCTTAGCGTTGCTTGCTGACCCCGTTGAGCCCCGCTCTATCTCTCAGGGTATCAACCATATCGGTTTTCTCCCAGGTAAAGTCGGGATCGATCCTTCCAAAATGGCCGCCGCAGGCAGTCTTCCTGAATATTGGCCTGGTAAGCTTCAGGTACTTTATCATGTTTGCCGGTTTGAAACTGAACAGCTCCAGGACAATTTGCTCGATCTTCTCGTCGGGAACGCGTCCCGTGCCGAAGGTATCAATCATCAACGAGATCGGTTCGGGCATTCCAATGCTGTATTCGACCTGAACTTCGACCCGATCCGCAAAATCGGCGGCAACAATGTTTTTGGCAACATACCTCGCCATATAGGAGGCAGTTCGGTCGACCTTCGAGGGGTCCTTGCCCGAGAAGCCGCCTCCCCCGTGACTGCCCTGGCCTCCATATGTATCGGCGATGATTTTTCTTCCAGTGAGACCGCAATCCCCCATCGGGCCGCCGACCACAAACCGCCCGGTGGTATTTATGTAGTATTTGGTTTTCGAGTCGAGTAATCCCTCCGGGATCACCTTCTTTATGACCTCTTCTATGATTGCCTCGCGCAACTTTGAGTAACTCACTTGCGGCGCGTGCTGAGCGGCCACAACGACTGTGTCCACTCTGCTCGGTTTGTGATCGTGATATTCGACCGTTACCTGGCTTTTTCCATCAGGCCGGAGAAAATCGACCATCCCGTTTTTCCGAACTTCGGCGAGTTTTCTGCAAATCCTATGAGCATAGTAGATCGGCATCGGCATAAGTACAGGCGTTTCGTTACAGGCATAGCCGAACATCAACCCCTGGTCTCCGGCGCCCTGCTCTTCGAAAAGCCCTTCACCGGCGTTTACGCCTATAGCGATATCAGGCGACTGTTTGTCGATGCTGGTAATCACGGCGCAAGTTTCCCAGTCGAAACCCATCGAGGAATCGTTGTATCCGATGTCTTTTATAGTATCTCTGACTATATGGGGAATATCGACATAAGTGGATGTCGTGATCTCGCCCGCAACAAAAGCAAGCCCGGTAGTTACAAGGGTTTCACACGCGACACGCGCTGTTGTGTCTTCCGCTATAATCGCGTCAAGAACAGCATCTGAGATTTGGTCGGCCACTTTGTCGGGATGGCCTTCGGTCACGGATTCGGACGTAAACAAATAACTCCTCATTGACATCTGGAAAAATCTCCTCTTTCAGGAAGAACGATTCAGCCGGGAAAACCCGGCTGCTGTAGTCACTTTTGGTCCGATAAGGCGTTTTCCCGCTCCCGGATCAGGTCCGGGGCAGGCTTTGGCGGTACAAAGAAAAGTGAAGACTGAATTTCACTCTTCCAGCTTCACTCTTCGCACTTCAGCCAGATCGATTACGGCCTTGTCGGCGCGTTTTCTGTTTTGCGAGTCCACGAGCACTACAGTAGGATTGTGCTCTGCGGCTTCGGCTTCGTTATAATTTGCATAGGTAGCAATTATTATCAGATCGCCCGGGGCCCCCATTCGAGCAGCCGCCCCGTTCAGGCAGATATCCCCATTCCCCGCAGGACCGGCAATCGCGTACGTGTCGAATCTCGCGCCATTGTTGATATTGTAAATCTTTATTTGTTCGTAAAGCATTATATCGGCTGCCTCCATTAGATCGGAATCTATTTCCAGGCTGCCTTCATAGTTCAGATTTGCGTCCGTTACACGAACGCGATGAATTTTGGACTTAAGCAGGGTCCTTTGCATGGCTCTTCTCCCGGCAGACATCGTTTAACGTCAGGCCAACTGGAACAGGTTGATACTCGGAAGCAGATTTAGCAGCGAAGCCAGATACCAAGCAAACAGGAGCCTCTTGCCGTGAAGATCGGCATTGAGCTTGTTTTGAACCTTTTCTGCCTTGGCTGCATCTCGTCAAACGGTTCGATGATGCGCATAATTTGCTTACCTCTTTAACACCGCCGGCCTCAAGGCCCGCACCCTAATGGCCTTTCACGCCGAGTTCATGATTAGACATTGTCCCGGTCTCACTTAAGATCCGGGCGCAACTGCTACACAAAACACCTTTAATTACAAAAAAAACCAATAGCAGTCAAGTTATAATCGCCAATTCCTCCGCAAAGGGTTTTTCAGATTCTCCGGCCCGTACGACTTCCAGGTGCCGATCCCAGTTCTCGAAGCTCCCCCGGATTTTTCCCTTCCCACTACCCCGATCTCAATTTATACTCAGCCCGGAAATTTGAGAAACATCCTAAAAAATATAATCAAAAGGATTCGAGTTGATGGGTGTCTATGAACGGCAACTCAAACTGGTTGCCCCCTACTGGCGCAGGATTGCGCTTGCGATGATTTGCATGGCCGTGGTTGCTGCCTGTACCACGGCAGGGCTCTATCTTATCAAACCCGCGTTCGACGACCTGATTGTCAAGAAAAACAGGGCGATGTTGAACCTGCTTTGCACGGCCATACTCATCATCTTTGGCGTCAAAGGCGTTTCTCTCTGCGCCAACGCCTATCTGATGAGCGACGTCAGTATGCGGATCATAACCAAGCTCAGGGAGGACGTCTACAATCACATACAGTGCCTGCCCATTCCCTATTTGGACATGATGCAAACCGGGAACCTGATGTCACGAATATTCAGTGATGTGGGCGCTGTCCAGAGCACCCTTTCCGGGTCGGTGACGGGAATAATAAAAGAGACCTTCAGCGTAATCGGCTGTGTCGGCATAATGTTCTACATGGATTGGCGGCTGGCAATTGGAGCTATGTTTATTGTGCCGGTAGCCTTTTTGCCGATTTTCAAGGTCGGAAAGATATTGCGAAGGACCAGCGCCAAGGTTCAGCAAAGCGTTGCCGACCTCGTCGTCCTTATGCACGAGACAATAGGCGGAAACCGGATAGTAAAGGCTTTCGGCATGGAGGCGCATGAAAAGAAGCGCTTTCACGAGGAAAATTGGAGACTTCTGAAGTACAGCATGAAGGCGGTGGTCGTCAGCTCTGTAAACAGCGCGGCAATGGAATTCCTTGGCGGAGTGGGCATAGCCTCAATTATGTTATATGGAGGCTACCAGATTATCGGCGAAAAAATGACGGCAGGAAACCTCATCGCCTTTCTGGCCGCTCTTGTCAGCCTCTATGATCCGGTTAAATGCCTGGCTAACATCTATGCCTCCATCCACCAGGGGTTGGCGGCCGCCGAGAGGGTTTATGAACTTTTGGACCAGCCCATCGAGATACTCGACCAACCCCATGCGATGACTCTGGAGCCTGTCAGGAAAGACTTGGAATTCAGAAACGTCTCCTTCAGTTACGGGGCAAAACGGGTCCTGTCGGGGATCAGCTTCAGGGCCGACACGGGACAGGTTGTAGCCGTGGTTGGCATGAGCGGGGCGGGTAAGACGACCCTGATAAACCTGATCCCCAGGTTCTATGAGGTTTCCGAAGGGACCATTGCCATTGACGGAATCGACATCCGGGACGTAACCCTTGCATCCCTGCGTTCTCAGATCGCCATTGTCACCCAGCAGTCCGTCCTTTTTAATGACACCTTCAAGAATAATATCGCATACGGCGACATCCGCAAAAGCGATGATAAAATAATTGCGGCTGCCAGGGCGGCTAACGCATATGATTTCATAATGAAATTGCCCAGGCAATTTGAAACCAGCGTCGGCGAGCAGGGGATCAGGCTCTCGGGAGGAGAACGCCAGCGAATTTGCATCGCCCGCGCTCTGCTCAAGGATGCTCCGATCCTCATACTCGATGAAGCTACGTCTTCGCTCGACAGCGATTCCGAGCTCGAGGTCCAGAAAGCCCTCGAAAACCTTATGAGGGGCAGAACGACGATCGTAATAGCCCACCGCCTTTCCACTGTGCAGAATGCCGATTTCATAATAACCCTGGCAAATGGAAAGATTGTCGAACAGGGCCGCCACTCCGAGTTGATGATGCTCGACAGTGAATACCGCAGGCTCTATCAGTTGCAGTTCTCTCAATTCTCAAAAGATGATCGGGCAATTGCCCTCGGGCATTCCTGAGAAGAAAAGGGTTCCCGCCCCCGCCCCGTAACGCGGGTGAGTGGGTGGGCTGGCGAGAATGAGCGATAGGCCTCCACGCTGCGCGCCGGCACTTTGTTATCAGGACTGCTCCTCAGCATTGCTGCGCGCACGGGTCGCCGCTTTTGCTCAGCCCTCAGCCCTCAGCCCGTTAGACCCGTCCACAAGCCCTCGTTGAATCAAATAATCCAGGATAAGGCATGCGTTTCCCTCCTCTGAGTTTACGACGGTATCCAGCGTGATCTCGGCCTTGAGTGGGGGTTCATAAGGATCGTCAATCCCGGTAAAACCTTTCAAAAGCCCCTGGCGCACTTTAGCATACAACCCCTTGGGGTCACGCCCCTCGCAGACACCTATGGGAGTATCAACATACACCTCGATGAAGCGGCCTTCTTCCATCATGGTGCGCACCTCATCGCGGATCGCCCGATAGGGACTGACTGCCGCGCACACGACAACTCCCCCATGACGCACGATCTCAGAGGCGACGAAGCCGATGCGCCGTATGTTCACGTCACGGTCTTCTTTGCTGAATCCCAGTCCTTTGGACAAATTAGTGCGAACCACATCGCCATCGAGCATTGTCACCCGGCGGCCCTGCGCAAGGAATAACCGTTCCAGCGCCTCGGCAGTCGTGGATTTCCCGGCGGCGCTAAACCCGGTAAACCAGATACATACTCCCTGACGATATCGTTCATTCGGACCCGGAGACTGCATATAAACCATTCCTCGTAAGTTGGCTTGCCAATTAGCTGTTACCCCTGGATTTCGCCCCGCCTCACAGATCGACAGGACAGCAGCTTCGATCGTAGGTGGAAATCTGCCGAATTTGACTTACTCCTTTCTGTTAATTTATCAAGCCCTTTTTTAGGCCACCCCGGATGACCGGCCTTGATGTTGAAACAATGGCTGAGCTTCATGCTTGAGGCGGCGGAGACATCCGTACCGGCCGTTTCAGTTGATAGTGACCGCATGACCGGCAAAGAGGTTGAAAAGGAATACGACCCCAAAGATTTCGATCTGCGTTTTTACGATCCAAAATTCGAGCCCTGCTTTCATTTGTTCCTAATCTCCGCCGGTAAAGATCGGAGCATAGCTGCCCTCTTCGAGCCGCTTTATAGACTTCAATCGCAGGGGACTTCCCGGTATTGAAATATTATTCCACCGCCGGTAAGAGACAACGGGCTCATTGAGCTGAGAGAAGCGAGTAATGTAAACTAAACTATGAAGATTGCCGTCAATACCTATATAAAGTTAAAATACTCCTTATCGGGAGTCCGATTGTGTTTTATATTTTTAAATGAAGGTCTTACATGAAAAGCACACCAATACTGAAACGACTCGGGACATGCAGCCCAGGCGCCGTTTTGCGTGGACTGTCCGGGGTCATGGTCCTTTCCTTCTTCGTACTCTTCGTGCCTATGCCGGCCCACGGGCAGGGACAGCCGTTACTGACGCACCACATGCGTGAGGCGGTTTCAAGCGCCCAGGTGGCGTGGCTGGGCCATCTTCACGCAACGCAGTCCTTGAAGCTGACCATCGCTTTGCCGCTGCGCAACGAGTCGGGACTCCACCAGGTGTTGCAGCAACTTTACGATCCGCGAAGCCCCTTTTACCACCACTTTCTCAGCGTGCAAGAGTTCACCGACCGGTTCGAACCGTCGCAGCAGGATTACGATGCGGTGATTGATTTCGCGCAAGCGAACGGCTTGACCGTGACGTCCACCGCTCCAAATCGAATGATCGTGGATGTCGCGGGGCCGGTGGCGAATATCGAGGCGGCGTTCCATGTAAATATGGGCGTGTATCAGCACCCGACGGAAAATCGCACGTTTTACGCTCCTGACCAGGAGCCGACGGCGGACCTGCCGGTTGCGTTGTGGCATATCTCTGGCCTCGACAACTTCTCGATCCCGCGTCCGGCCGCCCACAGGAGAGCTTCGGAAGCGAAGAGCGCACCCGCAGTGGGCTCGGCGCCCAATGGCGATGGGTATGCCGGCAGCGACATGCGGGCGGCCTACTACGGCAGTGGCCCACTTACCGGCAGCGGCCAGTCGGTCGGGCTGCTGGAATTTGATAGTTACAACGTAAGTGACGTTACACTATATTTCAGCAATCTGAAACAAACGCTCAGTGTCCCTATCAATCCCGTGTCAGCGGATGGGTCCGGCACGAGTTGCACGGCGGCGAGCTGCGATGCCAACGAAGTCGAAGTGGCGTTGGACATCGAACAGGCGATCTCGATGGCGCCGGGCATGAGCCAGCTCCGCGTGTACGTGGCCCAGTCCAGCGACGCCGACATCTTTGCCGCGATGGCTAACGACGGCAATACAGTCAAGTCATTGAGCTGTTCGTGGGGCTGGGAGCCGGCTGACACGAGCAGTGACGAACCGTATTTCAAGAGGTTTGCAGCGCAGGGTCAGAGTCTGTTTGTGGTCTCAGGCGACGACGGATCATTCCCCAACAGAGGTTGGCCATGGTATTATCCGTCGGAGAGTGCGAATGTCACGGCGGTGGGCGGCACGGACTTGACCACCAATGGAGCCGGCGGCCCCTGGAAAGCGGAAACCGCATGGGTAGACAGTGGCGGCGGTATTTCTCAGGACAAGATTCCGATCCCCTCCTGGCAGCAGGCGGCGGGGGTTATCACCACTGCCAACAAAGGATCGAAAACCTATCGCAATGTCCCGGACGTTGCCGCAGAAGCCAACTTTGACAATTACGTTTGCTACAGCGGTAATGCCGACGGCCTAGGCTCAGGACAACACTGCGAAGGAGGATGGGGCGGAACGAGTTTCGCAGCGCCCCGATGGGCTGGCTACATAGCGCTGGCGAATCAACAAGCCACGGCAGGTGGGGGCAGTACGCTTGGCTTCATCAACCCGGCCATCTACACGATTGGGTTGGGGTCGAGCTATGCCAACGCCTTCCACGACATCACCAGCGGCAGTAACGGCACGTACTCAGCGGAAACAGGTTACGACCTGGTGACCGGGTGGGGCAGTCCGAATGGGGCCAGCCTGATCGCCTCCCTTACCTCCGGCCCCGCCGGCGGCTGGACGCCGGTGAGCTACAGTTCCAACTCCGGTGGAACAAACACCCTGCTCTGGGCGGGAACCGGAGGATATGCATACCTCTGGACCCTCGACAGCTCCAATAATTTTAAGAGCCTCCAAACGTTCGGCCCTTACGTCGGCTGGACGCCGGTGAGCTACAGTTCCAACTCCGGTGGAACAAACACCCTGCTCTGGGCGGGATCGGGAGGATATGCATCCATCTGGACCCTAAACAGCTCCAATAATATAACCAGCGGCGTACAGTACGGCCCTTACAGCGCATGGACGCCGGTGAGCTACAGTTCCAACTCCGGTGGAACAAACACCCTGCTCTGGGCGGGAACCGGAGGATATGCATCCATCTGGACCCTCAACAGCTCCAATACTGTAACCAGCGGCGTACAGTACGGCCCTTACAGCGCATGGACGCCGGTGAGCTACAGCTCTAACTACGGTGTAACAACAAGAACCCTGCTCTGGGCGGGAACGGGAGGATATGCATCCATCTGGACCCTCAACAGCTCCAATAATATAACCAGCGGCGTACAGTACGGCCCTTAAGGCGGCTGGACGCCCGTCGAATATCAATAGGATCGGCAATAGCAGGAATGAATCCCTCAACCCCTCAATCCTTGAGAGAGTTTATCCATCAGCCCGGCAAGGCTCATCTTCCAGGGGGGCGGCGCTATTCCGAAACGCATCCCTATCTTTCTGCAATCAAGCGCGGAATATTTTGGCCTCGCCGCAACGGTCGGGTAGGAACTGCTCGGCACGGGCGTCACCCTGGCAATCCGGGATGATTGTCTTCGCCGCGCCTCATCAAGGATTGCCAGGGCAAAGTGATACCAGGAAGTGATGCCTTCTCCGCAGAAATGATAGGTCCCCCAGGAAACATCTTCCGGACCTGAGAGGGCGCGCTCCGAAATCCGGAGCAGGCATCCCGCAAGGTCAAAAGACCACGTGGGGCACCCGTACTGGTCGGAAACAACTTTCAATTCTTCCCGCTCTGTGCCGAGCTTGAGCATCGTCTTTACAAAATTCCGGCCCCTTGATCCGTAAAGCCATGAGGTCCGCACTATTAAGTGGTGGGCGAGCCGGGACCGCACAGCCTGTTCTCCCTCCCACTTGCTCAGGCCGTAGACGTTCATGGGATCGGCGCCATCTTCTTCTTTGTAGGGCCGGTCGGATTTGCCATTGAAAACATAGTCCGTGGAAATATGGATGAGCGGTATTCCAAGCCTTTCGCACTCAGCGGCAAGATTGGCCGGCCCCTCCCGGTTAACCGCAAATGCGGCTTCAGCTTCCGATTCGGCTTTATCTACGGCGGTATAGGCCGCGCAATTTATCAGAAGGCCGGGCGAACCGATTCCGCCCAAGACCGAACGAACGCTTCCCCTTTTTGTTATATCGATCAGAGGGATGTCCAGGGCTGCAACTTTAAAACCGGCGCTTTTCAACGACTCGACGACCTCCCAGCCAAGCATCCCACCGCTTCCAACGACCACAACATTACAATTCTTCATACGATCGGGAGTCATCCTCAAATATCCTGAACAGGCAAATCCGCATCACGAAGAAAACAGCCTTTCGCGTCTTTCTCAGAAATGGTCCGCTTTCCAGCGAGAGGCCAATCTATAGCCAGGTCGGGATCGTCCCACCTTATACATCTTTCATGCTCCGGAGCATAAAAATCGCTGGCTTTATAAAGCACTTCGGCCTTATCTGAAAGAGCTAGAAAACCATGGCCAAAACCGGGAGGCATGTAGACTTGCAGCTTGTTTGCTGCCGAAAGAATCAAACCGAACCAGCGGCCAAACGTTGGAGAAGAGCTTCTAAGGTCCACAGAGACATCGAACACCTCACCGCTCAAGACACGAACCAGCTTAGCCTGGGGATTTTTTACCTGGTAGTGAATGCCTCTGAGAGTACCGCGGCGGGACAGTGAGTGATTGTCCTGCACAAATGAGACATCGATGCCAAGAGCGGCAAGCGTCTTCTTGTTGTAGCTTTCGAAGAAAAATCCCCGCTCGTCGGCAAAGATACTAGGTTCCAGGACAATGATTCCCTGGATATAAACATACGAAGATCTCACTATCTACCCTCACATTGTTTGTTCAAGCAGCATCCACGCTTTTATCATCATCGCAGCAGAAATGAAAGCTCGGGAAATTCTGAGGAAATTTCGGGGAAAATGATGTCGCCTGCATTTGGCCCCCCACATCTCGGAGTACCCGTATCCTCCGTGTCCCCGTAAGGGCTGATCCGGCGCCAGCCACCATAGAGACGGCTTATTGGGCTGCTATGAAATTCCGAAGCCCGTCGGCAGTACCCTCCAGTCCCCTTTGCCAGTAGGCCTTGGGAGACCAATTCTCATCACGCGCTTGATCAGGCCGATGTCCAGGACAAAGTATTCAATAGCATTGTGGGGGTAGAGAATCAGTTGATCAGATCCCTAACGGCCCTCGAAAGCAACCCAGCATAGGTGGCAAACATTACCGGATTTCCATGGATCATTAGTATCACTCTGAAAGCTACTCAGTATTAGATCCATCAGCAGCCGGGCGCCAGCTTGGGGGCATGTTTTTCATGATCTCAATATCACTGAACGGCGAGCTTTGGCGGGCGCCATTGACTTTTACCCACGCCGCCATAGACTCGATGCCGGCCTCAAGCGAAATTGACGGGCGACGTTGAAATGTGCGGTAGGCTTTTTCATGATCCGAGAATGCGATAAAAACCTCGTTGCGTGGCGGCAGATATTTGACGCGACAAGGCAGTCCCATCGCTTCTGCAACTATTTCAGCAAGCTGATTCACGGTAAACGATTCATCAGCGCCGATGTTGAAAACCTGTTTGCGGGCCGGCGGAACGCTCACGGCTTCAGCGATGATCGGCGCGACATCATCTATATGTGTAAAGGCCCGTTTCTGCTGACCGTCGCCAAAGATAGTCATCGGTTCCCCCTGGAGTAGTTGATTCATGAATATCCCAACTACATTGCGATAGCGATCGCCGATATTCTGGCGTTCGCCGTACACGTTATGAGGCCGAAAGATTATATAGTCCAATCCGAACATGTCGTGTGAAACCTGGAGCTCCCGTTCAACTGCAAGTTTGGCGATACCGTAGGAATCCTCGGGCAGGGGAGACATTTCCTCTGTCATAGGAGCCTGACCAGCGCCATAGACCGCAATCGAGGATGTGAAGACGAAGCACTTCACGCCATGATTTACGGAGGCGTTGATCAGATTTACTGACCCAATCAGGTTGTTTGTGTAGTTAAATCGCTTGATAAAATGGCTCAATCCCTCTGCAGCATATGCCGCCAAGTGATAAACATAGTCAAACCGATGTTCGGTGAACAGACGTTCCAATAATTTCGTGTCCAGGATTGATCCCTCTACGAAAGTCGCTCCGGTTGGTATGTTCTCCGTAAATCCGCCGCTCAGGTCGTCAAGGACTACGACACGATGTCCCAGGCGAATAAGGTGTGCGGCCGCATGCGATCCCATAAAACCGGCCCCGCCGGTGACAAGTGAGTTAGCCATTGAATTGTTCCCCCTCTTATTGAGCCAAAATCCCACGCGCAAGTGCGTCGAAATCAATATCTGCCTATTCGTTTTTCCAAGGATCTTTTCAGTTGTCTGAAAGGATTCACAATTTTGTAGAGCGGATACAGGAGAAAGAATAAACGAAAATCCAATCTGTCTTCAATTAT
>OMSV01000138.1:0-1031 GCA_900290385.1 Syntrophobacter sp. SbD2
TCCCGCCCGCGAGACGGGGCAAGAGTGGGAGGCCTTGAACACAAATTGCCATCAGGCGTTTTTGGGCAGATTCGCTGCAGCAAAGTCCCAGTTGAGCAAATTGTCAAGGACCGCCTTTACATAGTCGGCACGGCGATTCTGGTAATCAAGATAATAGGCGTGCTCCCACACATCCAGGGTGAGCAGCGGGACCTGGCCGTGGACAAGCGGGTTGTCGGCATTGGATGTCTTTGTCACTTTTAGTTTGCCTTGCTCCAGGACCAACCACGCCCAACCGCTTCCAAACTGCGTGACTGCCGCGTTTTGAAGCTCTTTAATGAAGTTGTCATAGCTGCCAAAAGAGGTATCGATCATTTTAATCAAGTGCTCAGAAGGCTTGCTTTTCCCAGGCAGCATGCTCTTCCAGTAAAAATTGTGGTTCCAGGCTTGAGCGGCGACGTTGAAAATGGGTATCTGGTCTGCCGAACCGGCGGTCTTCATTACGATTTCTTCAAGTGAGAGACTTCCCATACCGGCAGCCCCTGCCAGTTCATTGGTCTTATCCACGTAAAACTTGTGGTGCTTGCCGTAGTGAAATTCGAGGGTCCTTTTGGATATGTAAGGTTCCAAAGCGTCCTCTTTGTATGGGAGCGGAGGCTGGGTTATTCCGGGATCGGCGTAAGCGATTGAGTCTCCATACAGGGAAAACATTCCTGTCCCTGCGATGACGCAACCGCTGATGAGGCTGCTTACAAATGTCCTTCGATCCATTTCATGACACAAAATCTTCTCGTCCATGGTTGCCCTCCGGGAAAAAGATGTGCACCCCTGATAAAAGTCCCTCGTCCTGTCATATGCTCTCTTAGGCCGGCTTGTGAACAATGTATTCACAATAACCATGGGCAGGTGTAACCGCAATTCCTCCAATTCCTAAATCCCTCAATTCTTTATCGCGTCTTCCATCCGCTCCACGCTCCCTGCTTCCCGCTACTCGTCAGTGGACGGGGTGGACTTAGTAGACCGGGTGGACGAAAAGCGCAATGAGCGTTTTT
>OMSV01000138.1:1039-4521 GCA_900290385.1 Syntrophobacter sp. SbD2
AGCGCAATGAGCGTTTTTCGGAACGTCCGCTTCCGCCCTTTATCGGTTGTCAAGCAAGTGCTTTATGACAGAAAGGCAATGTTCCATTGCCGCGCCGATGTCCCATTTGGCTTTGTCCCGGACCCCTGCCATGTTGCTGATTCCCCGAAACTCCAGGAATGGAACGCCAAAAAGAAGGCAGGCCTGAGCAATCGCGCTTCCCTCCATGTTTTCCGCCAGGGCCCGGAAGCTTAAAAAGCGTGCGTCGGCCGTGTGGATATCTCNNGCTTTTTCTCGATGCCGGGGCCAAAGCTACTGCGGTCTGCGTCGTGAAGATCGTCGGGCCGGATGGACCCGGAGGGGTCTGTGCTGAACATACCCGACGGAAGGAGGGCGCGGATTTGTCTGCGGGCAAGAGACTCATCGAGCGGGAAACAGTCGTAGAAGGATTGATCGCCTTTGATGACCAGTGGGATTTCAAGGCTGCTGGTTGGCATTGGCCCTTCTTTTCGCAAAATTCCTTCATCTGCGCAAATACAGTTTTCAGAGATCAGGACGTCTCCGATTTCAAGCCCTGAGCCGCCATAGGCCCCTGCGCAGCCGACGTTCCAGACCTCGCCTGGACTGAAGCTCGCAAGCGCCGCCGCTGCCGTTGCAGCCGCATTAACTTTGCCGACCCCCGTTGTTCCGATCAGCAATTTAAGGTCACGATAAAAATATGTTGAGAACAGGCGCCCGGCTATTTTAAAACTGCTCGAGGGCCGAAAGGACCCGCACAACGGAGCGATTTCTCCGCTGGTTGCGCCCAGAATTGCCAGATCGACTCTTTCCATTTGCTTCTAAACCTCGCATGATTAAGGTTCTATCACCATTTAAAATAGAATTCAGCATTCAAATTCCATAAACGCACCATGTTTAATGTCTGTGCTTTCTGCATGGCTGCGCGCACGGTCGCTGCTTTTATTATGTCAGGCACATTTTTTTCGACCAAGGTATTATATAATTCTGTCATACAAGTATCAGCGAAGCGAGGGGCAGGTCTGCACTTATTGGTTGCCAGGCTTGCCAGAGCTTGCCAAAGTTGTTAGGATTTCCAGTGGTGCAGTTGGTTTGCCAAAGGGTCTTTTTTCCAGGCCGAAAATCCGAATCGAAATGGTGCCTTTGGCTGGACTCATCCGGCGCTTCCCATGGACGCAGGCTGAGGTGAAATACCTACGGTCCCAACCTGAACAGGAAAATAATGAAAGTTGTTATCGCCAGGACAGCAGGGTTTTGCAAAGGGGTCCGGGACGCAATCGAAATCACCATGAACGCCATCCAGCATCGTGCGAAAGGCGAGGATATCTGCACTTTCGGACCGCTTATCCACAACAGGCAGGTCCTCACGATGCTGGGGAAAAAGGGGGTCGTGGACGAAAACCAGATTGAGCGCTGCGCGGGCAAAAAGGTGGTGATCCGAGCCCATGGAATTCCTCCTTACAGCCGCCAGCAGCTTCATCAGCAGGGGGCAACTCTTCTGGATGCCACATGCAAGCGCGTAGCCAGGGTACATGCGGCGATAAAAAGACATGCAAGGCGCGGGTACTACACGATAATAGTTGGCGACGCGGACCATGCCGAGGTCATCGGGCTCCTCGGTTACACGGAAAATCGCGGCGCTGTGATAAACCGCCCCGAACAGATAGACGAACTTCCCTCACACTGGGACAAGGTTCTTCTGGTGGCTCAAACCACCCAGAACGAGGAGGTTTTCCGGGAAGTCGAGGAAACTTTTCTAAGAAAATACCCCAATGGAATAGTAAAAAACACGATCTGCGATTCAACACAGGAGCGGCAGGCCGAAGTAAGGCAGTTGTGTTCCAAAGTCCAGGCAATGGTCATAGTGGGGGGGCTTCATAGCGGGAACACCCTGAGACTTGCCGAGGTGGCCCGGGATTGCGCCATACCGACTTTCCACGTGGAAACCGAATCGGACCTGGACGCCCAGGTCATGGCTCGTTACGCCTGCGTAGGAGTTTCGGCAGGAGCATCAACTCCCAACTGGATCATACGGGACGTTATTGAATTCCTCGAGGCCATAACGCCCGGCGCGGGGACAAAGTTCCGATGGAAACACATTCTTGAGATGCTCGCTTACGGCAATTTTTATATTGCTCTTGCCACGGCGCTCCTGGCCCAGATAGCCGAGGCACTGACCGACTTTACCGGGTCGCCTGCTTTCAGCCTGATGGCCGCCGGCTACGCCTTTGCGATGCATTCGCTCAATATTTACCTGGACCAGGACTCCATCGAGTTAAACGATCCGGGCAGGGCGGCTTTCTATCGGGAATGGCGGCCGGTCTTCATGATCGCGAGCGCCCTCAGCGTTTCGGCCGCGCTGATTCTGTCCTATCGCATAGGTCTGCCCAATTTCCTGCTCATGCTTTTATTGATACTGCTGGGGCTTCTATACGGGGTCAAGCTGTTCATCCCGGCAGGATGGGAAAATTTTCCTGTCAAACTCAAGGATATCCCAACTTCGAAGACTTTTTTCGTGCCGATGGCCTGGGCCGCTGTCTGCGTCCTGCCTTATATTGCCGGCGGCTATGATCCAAGCCGCGTGATCTACGCCGGTTTGGTCATTTTTCTCCTTTCTTTGGTCCGAACCACCCTGCGCGACTTCCTCGCAATCCAGGGAGACAGGCTTGTCGGCAAGGAGACCCTTGTCGTGCTCGCGGGAGAAAAGTGGACCGCCCTTTTCACGGTTGGGGTCCTTGTGGCGCTTGTCATCACGGCTCTTTGCGGTCCCCTTGCCGGAGTATCCACCGGTTTTTCCTTTTGCCTTATCGCTCCCGCGCTCATTTACGGGCTTTTTCTTATAATAGGGTCCAGGAGAAGGCTCCGGGAGGACCCTCTCTACGACGTCCTTGTGGAGATCGTGCTGGTCGTGGCCGGCTTGAGCGCTATGGTCTGGAACTTGACACACTGAGTATCGGCGGCTTTTTGCAATCCGGGCGGTGAATATTTCGATCAAATTCCACAGGAGCAATAATGAAAGCAGAGCCCTTCAACCCCTTTAGAATTGCGCAGCAGCAAATAGACCATGCGGCGGAAAAACTCGAGCTTGACCAGGCAACTCGAGAGCTGCTCCGGTGGCCGATGAAGGAGATCAAGGCAATCCTGCCCGTTAAAATGGATGATGGTTCAACCAGGATCTTCCATGCGTTCAGAATCCAATACAACACTGCTCGAGGTCCGGCAAAGGGCGGCGTGAGGTGGCACCCTCTGGAGACAATGGACACGGTTAGGGCGCTTGCCGCCTGGATGACGTGGAAGACTGCCGTTGTGGATCTGCCGCTCGGTGGAGGCAAAGGAGGCGTTGTCTGCAATCCCAAGGAACTCTCCGGAACCGAAAAAGAGCGCCTGGCCAGGGCCTATGTGCGTGCTCTGGCCGGCTCCCTGGGCGTAACCAAGGACGTTCCGGCCCCGGACGTTTATACCACGCCGCAGATAATGGCCTGGAC